>DATNJO010000631.1:0-7671 GCA_035603895.1 Pyrinomonadaceae bacterium | reverse complement strand
GTTGAAGGCTCCGGGCAATTGCGAGAAAGAGATGAGAGCTCTGGTCACCATCAACGAAATCAAAAACAGGCCGCTGACCCTACTTGTTCTGGCAATCATTGTTCAGCGAGGGAATCGCATTATAGTTATCGATAGCATTTTTGCAACACCTTTTTCAGACGTGTTTCGGTTGAAAGTTAATCGCGAAATTTCGTCTTAAGATCACGAGTGATGCGATCATCTATCCTGCTATTTGAGAGTTGTTTGCGTCGCGGAGTTGAGCGATCGCGCGATCGATTTTACTGTTTTAGTTGTCGCAGAGTTGTATTTGAGCAACGTGATTCCTTAGGAAAACGATAGAGTAAGTGCGAGTGGAAAAAGCGTTCGCCGTATGTTTGGCGCTAGTGCTTCGTATTACTTTTCTATGGTCCCACTATTAGTAGACACAAGGTTGGACCATCAAAAAAACGTCAACTCAAAGCTATGCAAAAGAACTAACACGTTCACTCGCAAGGGTTTTTTGTCACGCCGCTAACGTGTGCAAAGCGTTGTAAGTGCGCGTTTGTAACAGCTTTGTAAAATTCAGACCTATGATTTCCACAAAGTTTTCCACACATCCTGTGGAAATCATGTGCGAAGCAAAACTCAACAATTAGGTCTTGCGATCTTTCAAACGAAACACACACTTCAAGCCCGACCACGTCTCATCGATCGCGCAGATCTTCACGTCGACTAGTCCAGCATCGAGGCCGATGCGTTGCACGCGTTCGAATGAAAGATCAGTTGCGACACCTGAACTCTTTTTAGGCCACGCGATCCAGATCATTCCGTTCGTCGCGAGTTTCCCCGCGAGCTTTGCAAAGTCTTTAGCCAGGGCGCGTTCAGAAGTGACGAACAGCACGACGAGGTCCAACGGCTTCGGCGAGTTTGATAGGCGTTTGACGACTTCCGCGCTCGGCGGAAGTGGACCGAGATAAGACTGAAAGTCTTTTGGTGCGTTGACGAACGCGATCCGCGACTGTTCTTTTATTCCCAGCTTCTTCGGTAAAGGTGTACCCGAGTATCCAGCCATGTTGTGATTACCAGAGTTGAAGAATCTTCCACCAGGCGACGCCTACAACACTCCAAATAACAATTGTGGTTATTGAGGCAATTAATCCGAGCCACCACCAAGTGCGTTGAGTGGTGTAACCTGCCCCGAAATAAATTGGCGCGGGCGTTGTGCCATAGTGCGTCAACGAGGCGGCCAGGTTTGAAAAGTAAGCCAGCGACAACACTGCAAGATAAGGCGGCGCACCAGCAGCGAGAATCACGATAAGAAACGGCACGAACATCGCCGTCACGTGCGCTGTAATGCTCGCGAAGACGTAATGTGCGTAGAAGTAGATCAAGAGTAACACTGCCAGCGCGAGCCACCATTTCCAACCCGTTGTGAGTCCCGCCGCGGCTTCTGCAAATCTTTTTGTCAAACCCGTTTGACCAAGCGCCTCGGCCATACGAATCAGACCGCCATACCAGATGAACACAGCCCACGCGGCTTTTTCCGTGATCAGGTCTTCCCAATCCAACACACCCGTAATCAGCAACACGCTGATGCCCAGCAGCGCAACTGCTGCATAGTCGATGCCGTGGAATCTATTCGTCATCCACAAGATCGCGACGACGCCAAAGACAAACAACATTAGCCACTCGGACCACTTCATCGGTCCCATCAAGTCCAACTCTTTCGCAGCAAACTCGCCGGCTGCAGGCGTGTGTTTGATCTCGGGAGGAAAAACTCGATACAGCAACCACGGAACTATTATCAGGCTAAGTAGTCCGGGCACGATCGCGCCGATGGCCCAACGCGCGTATGTGATCTCGATTCCGGTTGTTTCCTGGGCGAACCGCGCGATGATCGGGTTCGACGCTTGACCTGTCAGAAACATCGCGCAGACGATGACGTTACATTGGTAAACACTCGCCATTAAAAACGCACCGAGTCGACGTGCGGTCGGTCCGGGTCGCGATTCATAAGCTTCCGCGAGGCTCTTGGCGATCGGAAAGATGATTCCGCCCGAGCGCGCGCCCGTTGATGGAATGACGGTGGCGAGCACGGTTTCAGTCGAAGCAAGCGCATAACTGAGTCCGAGCGAGTGCCTGCCAATGGCCTTTATGAAGAGAAACGCGATCCTGCGGCCCAGACCGGTCTTGATCATGCCGCGCGAGATGAAGAAGGCGGCAAGCACGAGCCACACGACCGGATCGGCGTAGCCGGTGAGCACCTCGTTCATCTTCATCACGTTGAAGAGCGGTAACGCAGTGACACCCAGCAACACCACAGCGGCGCCAGGAATCGGGCGCACAATCGATCCCGTGATCGTAGCCGCGAAGATGGCCAGGAGCCGCCACGATTGCGGCGTGACGCCTTCTGGAGCCGGGATTAGTAAGATACCGACCGCTACGAACAACACGATCGCCCAACGCAACAGCAGGCTGCGGAATCCTAACTTGTCGTTAGGTTCCTTTTCAGTTTCGGGAGTGTTTTGCATACTGTAAGAGGCAAGCTCGAAATGCGGGACAAGATAACCGATAAAGAAACATATTTGAACAGGCGTCTTTTCATGCGCGCTGCGGTGCTGGCCGGCACGGCGGGCGCGAGCACGCTTCTTTACCGAAGATTGAATCCACCGCCAGCCCAACCTGTCGAAGGCGAGAAGCTCAACGCCGTCGCAAACGAGTCGAAATCAGAGGCGGTTAAAAACGGCTATGCAGTTGAGGATCAGCTAACACCGCTTGAGGCGATCGCGAACTATAACAACTTCTACGAGTTTGACACTTCGAAAGATGGTGTTGCGCGCGCGGCGAAGGGTTTTGTTACTCGGCCGTGGCAAGTGTCAGTCGGTGGTTTGGTAAACAAACCGCGCGTTTTCGATATTGATGAACTACTGAAGTTTCCGCTCGAGGAACGGATTTACCGGCTGCGTTGTGTCGAAGGCTGGTCCATGGTCATTCCGTGGATTGGTTTTCCGTTGAACAAACTACTCGAGAAGGTCGAACCAACATCGCACGCGAATTATGTCGCCTTTGAAACGCTGTTCGATCCGAATCGCATGCCAAACCAGCGCACCGGTGTGCTTGATTGGCCCTACGTTGAGGGGCTTCGTCTCGACGAAGCGATGCACCCGTTGACGATCATGGCCACCGGACTTTACGACGAAACGTTGCCGCCGCAGGACGGCGCGCCGATCAGGCTCGTCGTGCCATGGAAGTACGGTTTCAAAAGCATCAAGTCGGTCGTCAAGATTACCCTCGTGGCCGATCAACCGCCGACGACCTGGAACATTCAGACGCCTTACGAATACGGATTCTATTCAAATGTGAATCCAAACGTACCGCATCCGCGCTGGAGCCAAGCCACAGAACTCCGCATCGGCGAATTTACACGTCGCAACACGCTGTTGTTCAACGGCTATGGCGATCAGGTCGCGCATCTGTATCAGGGACTGGACCTGGTGAAGAATTTCTAGAAGACGCACCATGACCTTTCCCAAGACCGTTGTTTTCATCAACTCGCTGATTCCGCTCCTACTTCTGCTGCTGGATCTCTATCGCAACCGCGTGGGACCAAACCCGTTGGAGTTTGCGACTCGCACGACGGGAATGCTGACACTTATTTTCCTGTGTCTCACGCTCGCCATCACACCGCTGCGAAAGATCTTCGGTATCAACTCGCTCGTGAAGTTTCGCCGCATGCTTGGTCTGTTCGCGTTTTTCTACGGCTCGCTGCACCTGCTGACTTACGTTTGGTTTGATCGGCAGTTCAAACTGCTGAGCACGATTCAGGACGTTGCGCAGCGGCCGTTCATTCTGTTCGGGATGACTGCGTTTGTGTTGATGCTGCCGTTGGCGCTGACCTCTACTAATCGCATGGTGAAAAGATTGGGCGGAAAACGATGGGCCAGACTTCATCGTCTCGTTTACCTTGCGGGAATCGCCGGTGTAATTCACTTCTGGATGCTCGTGAAGGCTGACACGAGTTTGCCGTTGACGTTTGCTTTCATCGTGCTCTTTCTGCTCGGCTATCGCCTTTTACTGAAGTACGTGCCGCCTCAACCCACAAATCCCAACAGCAGCCTCTTTCCGCGCGAATAGTCTTCATCTTAGAATGCTCGGGACGTGTTCTGAGGTCACCGAATGCCGGAGCGAAGAAGCAGCGAACGAAAAATAGTACTCCTTGAAGCGAGATGGGAAAGCATGTCGCACAGGCATGAGGCACGCATTGATGATGTCAGTCTGGGTGGCTGCTTCGTGAACACGTACGGATCGGTGGAGCTCAACGAGCCTGTGAGTCTGCACATTCAGTTGCCGGCAGGCGCGACGCTGAACCTGCGCGGTACGGTTGTGATGTATCAGCCGGGTGTAGGATTCGGAATGTCGTTTACTGATCTGAGTAATGAGGAAGAGGCCGCCCTAAAAGAATTGATTGCGTCGGCAGTCGAGCGCAGTCTCTGATCGAATCAACCCTGGTTGCGCTTTCTGGTTCGCTTGACGTCGTAGAAAACGATACTGAAAGCCAGCACCATTCCCGCCACCGCCGCAAGCATAAACAGAATCATCGCCAAGCCCGGATAACCGAAGATTTTAAATGTCGTTTCGACGCGCATCAGCATCGCTGCGCCGACGATCAAAGCGGCGATGATGAGTCCGAGCGTGATTCGATTCGCGACCTTTTGCAATCCCTCTAAAACAACTTTCTCGTCAATCGCGTCGACTTTTAAACGTAGTTCGTTGTTTCCGACCGTATCAAGGATTCGATTGACGCGTCCGGGAAGCTTTTCCGCAAATTCCTTCAGGTCGACGACGCCGCTGAGCAGATTGCTGGGCGCCAGACTCTTGAGGATGTTCTGGTCCAGAATCTCATTCGAGCGCTCGCGAATCACAGCGTTGGGATCGAACGTCGGATCGAGCGTGTAGACCACTCGGTCCAGGTTCAACAGCGCCTTCGCAAACATCGTGAACTCGGCCGGCAAACGAAACCAGCAATCAGCAGCCACTTTGGTTATTTCCAACGTGACTTTGCCGGCGTTCATACGGCTCAGGATCGCATCGCTGTTTTCGTTTACGAGATCGGTGATACGGCGATCGAAAGCCCTGCGATCGAAGCCTTCCTTTGGTTCACCCATTCTGACGGCCGCTTCGGCAGCCGTATCGCCACGTCCTTCGCTGATTGCTAGCAGCAATCGCAGCAGATTGTCCTGAAACGATTGCGTGACTCGTCCGATCATGCCGAGATCGAGCAACGCGATCTGGTCGTCGTCAGTAACAAAAACATTTCCCGGATGCGGGTCAGCATGAAACAGTCCGTCGACGAGAAACTGCTTCAGATAAGCGCTAAACAGTTCGTCAGCTAAGGCGGTGCCGTCGATCTCGAGCAAACGCAATGGGCTAAGGTCCGTGATCTTCTTGCCGGCGATGTAGTCCATCGTCAGCACGCGCGTTGTCGTGTAGTCGTCAATCGGCCCGGGCACAACGATCTGCTCAAACTCGGCGAGGTTTTCACGAATCGTATGCAGATTGTTGGCTTCGATGGTGAAATCGAGTTCGCGGAGCAGGCTCTTGCGCAAGTGGAAAAGCATGTTTTCGAACTCGTAACGCCTGCCGAGCTCGGTATGTTGGTCCAGGAAATGCGCGATCTCATTGAGCGCGTCGAGATCGCCGACGATGAGTTCGCGAATGTCGGGACGCTGAACCTTGACCACGACCGCCCGGCCGTCACGCATCCACGCGCGATGGACTTGGGCCAGCGACGCCGCACCGATGGGAACCGGATCGAATTCCTCGAACGCTTTTGAGATCCTGACGCCCAGTTCGCTCGAGACGATGCGTTCGACTTCCTCGTAAGGAAACGGTTCGATGTGATCCTGTAATCGCGTTAGTGCGTCGAGATAAGGAGCGGGAAGAAGATCGGCGCGTGTGGACAGGAGTTGGCCCAACTTGATGAAGGTTGGTCCAAGTTTCTCGAGATCCTTGGCCAGTTCTTCCGCGGGAGCGATCGTTCCTGTTTCGGCTGCGATCTCTTCGGGAAGAACACTATTCTCCAACCCGGCCGGACTGAGCAGATCTGAACGGCCGTACTTGATCAGCAGTTTTGCGACGTCCTTGTAACGCTTGAGTCGCTCGGGTTTTAGTGACACTACCATCGTTGCAACACGCTCTAGGCACGTTTAGGGCCACCGTGCCGTATTCATGACGGTTGTAGATGGACTTTTTGTCGCGTTAGCGACGGAAATATAACGTAAGGTTCACGCAGAGATTGCGACGCCAGAGGCCGGGTTCATTGAGAGCGACCTGCCGGAGCTGAATTTGCGGCTTTGTCGATCGCCTCACGCAAGCCCTCGGCGCTGAGAGCTTTTAGCTGTACACCATTGATGAAGATCGTCGGAGTGCTGCCGACGCCGTACATCTCGCCGTCTTCAATGTCTTGGGCAACTTCCGCTGCGTAGAGGCCGCGGTCCAGTGCAGCGTCGAAACGAGCACGGTCCAGCCCTAACTCACTCGCGTACTTTTTCAACGACGGAACGTCGAGCGCTTTTTGACGTTGAAAGAGCAGAGTGATGTATTCGAAAAACTTGCCTTGTGCGTTTGCGGCATTGGCAGCTTCCGCAGCTTTGCGCGCGTTCTCGTGTTGGTTCAAGGGAAAGTCGCGCACGACGAAGCGAACTTTGTCGCCGTAAGATTTCAACACTTCTTCGAGCACCGGATGCATCGCGGCGCAAGCCGGACACTGGAAGTCAGTGAACTCGACGATCGTCACGGGCGCGTTGGCGCTGCCGCGTGACGGATCGTCGCCGACGCTCACGTTTTGCACGGGCTGAGGAGGCTCGGTCATGAGCCAGCGGATGTCGGCGGTCTTGCGCAGACGAGTGGAGAGTTCACCTTCCAAACGGCGCTTGTCTTCTTCCTGGAGATAGATCGCGATTTGGTTGCGCACGCTGTTCAAGTCGCCGCTGATGCGTGCTTTGTTGTCTTCGTAAAACTTGGCGACTTGCGCTTCGGTAGGCGGGCGCACCTTGTCGCTGATCTCAGCGCGGATGATCTCTTCTGGTCCGATCTGACGGCGTCGCGCTTCGTCGAGGAGCAGCATGTTGTCGACTATCTGGTCCGCTTGTCTCTTGGCGAGCAGGTACGTTTCGAATTGGATCTTGTAGATTACGGGTTTGAGTCGTTCTTTCATCAGGCCGGCTTTCAAAGGTTCGCCGCCGACGGTTGCGAGTACCGCGTCGTCGCTGAGGTTTGGAGAATTGAAGTCGGCTCCCATGACGACGGAAATTGTTTGGCGCAATCGTTTGACGAGGTCGTCAGCGAGTTTGCTTTCGAGTTCGTCGTGCAGGTAAACCGCGACCTGTTGATTTGCCGTTTGCGGATCCATGCCTTCAAACTGCGACTTGTTGTCGTCGATGAATTTCTTGATCTGCGCGGGTGTGGGCACCGTGGCCTTATTGCTCACCTCAAGTTCATAAAGGCGATGACTGTCGATGCGGCGCTTCTTTGCTTCGGCTTTGAGGAGGGCGGTGTTGATTTCGAGATCGAGTACGCTGCGCCGGGCGTCGGCGATCTCGTCGTCGACAGTTTCAACTTGCTTCCGCACTGCGGGATCGAGATCGGAACTGGAGAACGTCTGGCCGTTAATGGTGACGATCGGTTTGGGCG
>DATNJO010000630.1:0-7262 GCA_035603895.1 Pyrinomonadaceae bacterium | reverse complement strand
TCTCCGCCTTCCGATCTCGGAAGCCATCGCCGATGCACTGCTCTCAGAAAACGACCCGACTGATTCACTTCCCTATGTCCATACTCATCATCACACACAGCGACGATAACGACAGCGTCGCGCGAGTCATCGAGACCATTGCCAGCAAAGGCGGCCATACGATCCGCTTCGACACCGATCGCTATCCGACCGATGTGCGTCTCACGGCTTACTACGGCCCAACTGTTTCAGGTGACAACGAACGTCTCACGCTCACGAATGAAGAAGGCGAGTTTGATCTGCGCGAGGTCACAGCAGTCTGGTACCGGCGTCTCAACTTCGGCGCGCAACTTCCGTCAACTCTCGACAAGCAACTGCGCCACGCGTCGCTCGGCGAAACGAGTGCCGCCGCTCACGGCATGCTCGCCAGCGTCAAAGCCTTCCGTTTGGATGACGTACGCCACATCCGTCACGCGGAGAACAAACAGCTTCAATTGCAAGTGGCTCGCGAACTCGGACTCGACACACCGCGCACACTCACAACGAACGATCCTGTCGCCGTGCGCGCGTTCGCAAGAAGTTGTGAGGACGGAATGATCACGAAGATGCTCTCGTCGTTCGCGATCTACGAGGAAGGAAAGGAACTCGTCGTCTTTACCAACGCGGTGAAGCCCGAAGACCTCGCGGATCTCTCGGGCCTGAATCTCTGTCCCGCAACTTTTCAGGAATTACTGCCCAAGTCGCTTGAGATTCGCGTCACGGTCGTAGGCAATCGTGTGATGTCTGCATCGATCGACTCACAAGTCTCCGCACGCGCCGCTCACGACTGGCGCCGCGACGGCGTTCGCATGGTTGAGAACTGGCAGCACTACCAACTCCCGCTCGAGGTCGAACAAAAGATCCTGCGTCTCATGGACCACTTCTCGTTGAATTACGGCGCCATCGACATCATCCTCACACCCGACGGCCGTCATGTCTTTATCGAACTCAACCCCTGCGGCGAATTTTTCTGGCTCGAACGCGCTCCCGGCCTTCCGATCTCCGACGCAATCGCAGACCTTCTCCTCGAACACTCGCCCTGGCGTTAACCTCAAACGCCCCGATCAACCTGCGCGTCTTGCACGTTCAGTTCGCGCCAGACGCAATCATCGCCAAACACCATCGGCGGCGGATCGACCAGCGGCGCGCTCTGCGTGTTCTCTCCCCACCCGTACATCATGCAGAGTGATGGTTGCTCACACAGTTCCGCAGCGATCTCGAACACGCCGGGGAATAAACCTGTAGGCACTTTCGTATGGCCTTCGGCTGAGGAGTAAAGCACGCGCAGGCGACTCGCGTGACGTGCAAGCATGTCGTAATTCACAACGCCTTCAAGAAACATTCCGTTTGCGAGCGTGAGTGTGCGAGCAACGTCGAGCACTGCGTCGAGTTCAAGTCCGATTTCATCTGCCGCGGCACTCATCGATCGACGACCGCGCCGTGACAATCGTACTTCCGTCCGGATCGGCTCGCCGGTTCCAACGATCGCGGCATCTGGACCAGCGAGTCTGCTCCAGCCTTCGCGTCCGCCATCCAATATCGCCCACTGCGCGGCAAGCCACACATGAAAGCGCGTGCGTAACGCGCCATGCGGCCATGCGGCCAACGCTTGCCAAACACGTTCGGGCTCCGCATCGTGCGCGACCGCGAAAGGATCGACGTCAGGTCCGGTGGATTTCGGTAGTCCGACTACATCACGAAAGAACCGTGACGCAGGCCGGCTGAACACCGCATCGAAGCGCGCCATCAGCACCATCGTGAGCCGGCCAAGCGTCAACTGAAACGCACGCATCTCTTCCGGCTGATAACGTTGGCGAAGAGCCTTCTGCAAAGGCGACAACATGGGCCACGAAAACGGCTCATCGGGCGCGATCGAAACCGCAGTCTGTTTCACAAACGGAAGAAAGTCATTCCAAAACGCGCGCAGTTCCGCGTCATTAACACCTTTACAAACCCGCGCTCGCCGCCGCCATCGTGGCGCTTCACCGTGAAACAGCTCCGGCGGGGGCACCCAATCTTTCCAAACTCGGTCATCGACTTCCGTAGGCGGAATATGCAACCCGATCGGCATGACCTTCCAGTGACAATTCGTTTCTTTCTGTTCCGCCGCAGTCATCGCGGTGAAGCGATACAACGCAACACGAGCAAACCGGGGTGGACCATCACGAAAAGGTGACTCGGCAAAAAGCGAAACACCAGGCGCTCCCGGTTCGAGCAAACGCTGCATCGTTCGATCCAGCACTGACGACGGCGTCAACAAATACGGATCCGTGAAGCTCAACGGTTGGAAATACCCGGTGCCATCAACACCCGCTGCGTCATAAAAAGTCTGGTGGTCCAATCGCGGATGATGAGGCGCGACGTAACGCGGCCTGCTCGATTCGTCCGTCATGGTGTAGCGATAGCGATACTGCTTCCATTCAACACCGTCGTCACTACCCTCCACAACCGTGACCCAACGTTGCGGCGGCGCGGCCTGCGCATGAAACACGCCGTATGCATTAACCAGGTGCAACGGTTCAAAGAAACGCAAGATCGCTAAGTAAGCGCGCAGTGGTCCATGACGCAAACGTTCGAACGCCGGCCACGAAAGGAACCCATAGTTGAACCAACTGTTGAAGATCAAGTAAACCGGCGTGGCCAAAATAATGAACGTCGCAACCAACGTGAACAACAAGCGATCCGGTACCACCAGCGCCGCGGGATCAGCCAACGCGGTAAACAGAGACGAACTGACGTCGAGTGTGGAAATGCACAACGCGGCTGTCAGCCAATTGAAGTAACCAAAATTCCCCGTAAGCTGAATCCCGATCATTTGCGCCAAAATACCTGCGCCGCCGATCAGCCGCGTTGGACCAGGAATCAGCACCAGCACCGGACACACCAGCTCCACGAAAGCGATTCCTGCGAGTGTCAGTTTGTGAAAAGGATTCGGCAGCCTGCTGAAGCGCCACCCGATCGGCGTACACAACGGCATGTTGATTAGAAAATAGCGCGTGTAATTCCAATCGCCGCGGCGGATGCCGATAAACTTCATCTTTCCAAACCCCAGGAGCAACCGAAACAGCAACAAGTGAAAGATGAATGGCAGCAGCGGGTGCGGCAGCGCAGTCGCGGACAATTGCGGCAACAACGCCGAGGCAGGCACAAACAAACAGAGGAAACCCGCTTCAAGTAGAACGGTATCCCACGGATAAACGAGTCGGAGGGAGAAGTGCAACGAAAGCCAAATCGCCCAGCAGCAAAGCGCGCCCCACCAACCAATCGGGCCGCCAACGATCATCGCAAGTGCCCCGAACATGCCGACGCCGATGTAAGCACGCAGAGCCACGTCACCATGCGCGATCCAGAGCAAACTGGGATTAAGACGCAGACGCGAGAGCAACGGTAGATCTTCGCGCAAACGTCTTAACTGCAAACCGACAGGCGAAATGCCGCGGCTTCCAAGCAACGGAAGAATTTGAAACCACAGTGAACCGTACGCGATGAGAAAGACGAGCCCAATGGCACGCGGAACCAGGCCCCAAATCAAGAGGCGCGACGACTCAGTAGCCAATTGCTCCAGCAGATAGCGCATCTGCAAACTCGGTTGGTGTAGGGAAAACGCGAAGAAGCAGCGGCGTAACCTAAAATACAAACCGCCTTCGTGAGGCGAAGAGTTTACAGGCCGTGAAGCGCTAGTGTAAAGTCAGGGCCGTCGTCGCGCCGGATTGCTTGCACCAAAGCTATGAAGAAGTTCTCGCGCAAAGGCGCAAAGGCGCAAGGAAAACCGTCACCAACGCGGTAGCGCTTTGCGACTTTGCGTGAGAAACATTCTTTGTCCTCTCATTTACCTTACGCTGGTGAATATCAATGGGTGAAACACCCAAACCTGAGGAGTCTCTCACACGGGTCGAGGTCGGAGGTCTAACCTTTCGCCTGCGAGCTTGGGGTCCGCGTAACGCTCCGGCAGTGCTGATGTTGGGCCATGTGCCTGACCTGCCGTTCAGTTTTGAACCACTCGCAGCCGCTCTCGCAGGAAACACGTCTCCACGTCGGGTTCTTTTACCGGAACGAATCGATCTCGGTCCCGATTCACACTTCCGTGCCATCGCAAACGACATAGCGAAACTCATCGAAGCGCTCGGCTGTGGACGCGTCGATCTACTCGGCGTCGGCTTTGGTGGAACTGTCGCAATCTACCTCGCGACAGCGGAGCCGCACCTGGTGCGCGCGCTCGCGCTGATCGACGCGCCGTTGCCGAATATCCACAGCATCGACGCCGATCTTTCGCGTCGCCTCGCTGAATCGTACGCATACGTCGCGGATTTTCTCGACCCGGATTTCGAAGCTAAAGTGGCGGATGGCGATGACGGTTTACTGTGCCAGTTTTGGCAGCGCGCTTCGTGGTGGCCCGAGCAGGAACAACGATATCGAAACGAGATCGCGCAACCGGAATTCATCGCGCGCGTCGCGGCCGCGTACCGCAGCAACTTCACGCTGATTGACAGAGCAGAAACGTTCACGAATGAAGACGAACAAAGGCTCTCGCCATTCGGCCGCCGCGTCGACGCTGTGCGCGCCGGTGCGCCACGCAAACTCGTTTCGCCTGCCGTCCCACCTGAACCGATCGTGCTCGAGGTGCCTTCGCTTCACTACTTCAGTTGTCCGCAACTACTGCCACCGGAACTCTCGCAGTACGAATTTCTGAGTCGTTTTGTATCTTCGCCGCGGATCGTGATCGGAAGCGAGAATTCGCTGGGCGTGCACATCAGTGACCCCAACAGTGTAGCGGCTACCGTGACGCAGTTTTTCGCTGACGCCGCCGAGCGCGCTCCGCTTGCCGCTGAAGCTGAGCCCGAACCGGCGCGTGAAACGAAGGACAGTCGCTACATCGTCGAGCAATACGACAAAAAGATCCGCGATTTTCGTGCGCCGTCAATCGACAGCGGCCAAACTGCTTTGCGTGGCAGCCATCCGAAAACCCACGGCGTCGTTAACGCGCGTTTCGTCGTCGAGCCTGACTTGCCAGACGAACTGAGAGTCGGATTGTTCGTCGAACAAAATCGTAGTTACGACTGTGTGATGCGCTTCTCCAGTTTGGGCAAACCTGAACTGGAAGTGTTTGCTGATGCGGATCGCGACGTGCGCGGCATCGGTCTCAAGCTACTGGGCACAGACGCTGACGGCGCGCAAATCACGCTTTCCGATTTCCTGCTCAACAGCGTACCGATCCTTTCTACAAAGCGCGGCCGCGACGTGGTTCCGCAGCGGCTCGACTTCATGGACCTCACGCGCCAGTTGATCTATTCCGATGAGCTGCTCGTGAACGACGTGTTGTCTGTGAACTACTTCAGCATCACGCCGTTCCGGTATGGACCAAGCCGCGCTGTGAAATACGTGTTGCGACCGGGCGCGTCTCCTTCGCTCGAAAGCGGCGCCTCAATCGAACAGTGTCTCGATCTCACCGGTCCCAACTTTCTGCGGCATCGTTTGGAATACATCCTCAGCCACGCGACATCCGATGCGGTCTTCGATTTTTGCATTCAGTTCCAGCGAGATCCGGTGCTCGATCCGATGGAAGATCCGCGAGTTGAATGGGGTGGCCCATTAATAAAGGTCGGTGAAGTTCGGATCTCGCGACAAAGTATTAACCAGCTTGAAGACGCCGCGCGTGACGAAGCAGTGGCGTTCAATCTCTACCATTGTCTGCCGGAACATGCGCCGCTGGGCGAAGTAAACCGCAACCGCCGCGCCGTGTATTCAAGCTCGCCCGCGTTGCGCCGACAGCTCAACAAGCACGCAACGAATCTTTATCCGTATCACGCGAAACGCGTGGAAGTTTGCATCGTGGGTTCGGGCGTGGCCGGCATGGGAGCGGCGTTAGCATTAACGCGTTATGGTCATCACGTTACCATCGTTGATCCGCGTCCGAAGTTGGGCGGTCACGCGTGTTCCATCGAGTTGCCCGACGGCCATTCGGTTGATCCGGCTTTCGGATCTTTTACTGGTGCTGCGTATCCAAACGTCGCGCGTCTCTTCCAGGAGTTGGACGTCGAGATCGAGGAGCTCGGATCATTTAAAGAAGCACTCTCTTACTTCTCGCTCGATGGACGCCGCAATTGGAAACGGCTTGAAGACATGCCGTTTTCACGCCACGTACTCGAGGAACTCGAACGCTTCGATGCGTGGGGCATTCTCGCGGACAACAATCTGGACTTCGTCACCGCGCGCGACTACTTCGCGCAACACGGCTTCTCCGAAGAGTTTATCCATTACTGCTTTCTCGGTTCGATCGTCTTCGTGTTTGTCGGCCAGCCTGCGAATTACTATCTCGATTATCCGATCCGGCAGTTGGTCCAATATTCGTACCTTCCGGTCGTGCTCGCCGGACGCGAACCCGTCTGTCGCGTCAAACACGGCTCCGCTTCGTACATGGTGCGGTTTACTGAAGCACTCGCCGCGAAAGGCGTGCGGTTCCTGCCGTCGACTCATGCAAACGTGGTCCAACGCGATCCAGCCGGTGTAACGATGGCGTTTTCACAAGACGGCAAGCGCTGGGAAGAACGTTTCGAACAGGTGATTCTTTCCGCTCAGCCACACGGCACGCTGAGTGTGCTCGGCGAACACGCCACCAAGACCGAACGCGAAATTCTCGAAGCGATCCCGTTCACCAACGACACGGTGATCATTCACCGCGACGAACGCTTCATGCCCGCGCGCCGCGAGCAGTGGCGCCACGCCAACATGATCGTGGCTGACGAGGATGAAAAAGTGGATCGCGATCGGCCGTTCCTGGTCACTAAGTGGACCAAGAGCAACCTCGATCGCGAGACGGACGTGTTTGCCACTTACGCGTACAACCGCAAGCTCGACATCAAAGGCGGCGTTCCGGTTACTTTCAGTCACGTCAAAGTCACGCCTGAAGTCGTGCGTCTGCGACGAAGACTGCGCGCCGTGCAGGGACAAGGCCGAGTTTGGTTTGCCGGCAGTTGGTTGCGAAACTTCACGCTTCACGAAGACGGCCTGGTCTCAGGCTTCGAAGCGGCGAACGGCATCATGGCCGGCTTGCAGGAATATCCGGTTATCAAGCCACACAACATCGCCGCCACAAAGAAGAAGGCGCCATGGGGACCACAACACACTTTTCTCGACGTACTCGAATATCAAGCACGTTTGCATTCATCCAAGCGCGCGCTCGTGTTTGTCGACGACGACTGCAACGAAACGCAAGTGCTCACCTACGCTGACATCCGGCGACGCTC
>DATNJO010000629.1:0-11239 GCA_035603895.1 Pyrinomonadaceae bacterium | reverse complement strand
ATCGCGCAGGCAGTGATGTCAGCCCGTCGCGCGCAGTTTACGAGCAATCCCGCGACTCGTTTCGCCTTGCTGAAACTTCAGATGCTAACAGCGCTCTTGCACTTGATGCAGCCGGCTGCGCGTCTCAAGGGACGTTTGCGTTGGGGGTTGACTCCGTGGCGACGGCGCGCGCACGGATGGATCGTTCCGCGCCCGCGGTTGACGATCCTGTGGAGCGAAACGTGGCGTTCGCGCGAAGAACGTTTGGGTGAGTTTGAGACCAGGCTACGCGAGTCGCGTGCGGTTGTGTTGCGCGGTGGAGACTTCGATCGCTGGGACCTGGAAGTGCGCGGTGGAATGCTCGGCGCAGTGCGCGTACTTACTACGGTTGAAGAGCATGGTGCGGGACGCCAACTTCTGCGCGCGCGCTCACGGCCGCGCGTCTCTTCTCAGGGATTAACTATCGCACTTTTCATCGCGGTGATTGCTGGACTCGCAGCGTGGAGCGGCGCGTGGCTACCCGCGCTTTTGATCGGTGCCATTGCAGGTTTGCTTGTGGCGCGCATTCTGTTCGAATGCGGAGCGGCGATGTCGTCAATGCTGAGTGCCCTGAATGCAGCGGTCGTGCGCGTGCCGGAAGTAAAAGAAGCAGAAGAAGACGAACCATTGGCGCCGCGGACGTCGTCGCCCGTGATCGCGCGGCCTGGGTCGTCGGCCGCGCCGGTCGCAGTGGCGCAGTTCGAAGCCGAAGGATGAGGAGTTTCTCTGTGCTCTGTGGTTGCTTTTTCTTAGACATTCATTAACCACAGAGGCACAGAGAACACAGAGAAGCAGTCGCGCGCAGCTGACTTTTCTGGCAAGCCAATGCACGAGCAACTGACGTACAGGCTTTTCGAGGATGATGACTTACCGGGACTCCTGCGTTTGTGGGAGGAAGCCGGGTGGGGAACGCTTTCTCCAGAGCAGTGGCGCGAGTGGTTTGTGGATGGACCACAAGGTCCAACCATCGTCACGGTTGGCATCGACGAACGCGGAGATGTGGCGGCGCAGGAAGTTTTCGCACCTTCGCTCGCAGTCGTCGGCGGGCGCGAAGTACGTGCGCTCAGGTTCTCAGCGCCCATCGTGCGAGAAGGGCTGCGCGGCGGATCGTTAAGGGATGGCGCCCACCCGGTCTTCGGTCTTTTCAAAGCGGCGGAGACCGCAGCGGCGGAACGTGGCTTCTCGGTTGTCTATTCATTACCGGAGCACGGCTGGCTTCCTATCTTTCGTGTTGCGACCCGCTATGGCATCTCCCCTTTCAATGAGGCCGTGTACTCGTGCACAGCTCTACAGGTGGAAGCAGCACATAAGAGAGAGATCGAACTCGCAGCGCGGGAATTTGTCGCGCACAGCGTCACTGAGTTTAGCGAAGAGTACGAACAACTCTGGCGCGAGGCGACGGAGACGTTCCCGATTGACTGCGGCGTCGTTCGCAATGCGGCATGGCTTCGCTTCCGCAATTCGGGTCGCCTTGCCGTGGAGGTACGCGAGCGCACGAGCGGAAGACTTGTCGGATATTCGGCAACGAAAAACCAGACGGGGTTACTAGCGGATCTGCTAGCTCGCGAACCCGGCGAATTGAAGAACGTCATAGCCGCCACGCTTCGCTGGCTTTATGACGAGCGATCGGCGTTGCCCCCTGCTTTAACGCACTTGAAGGTAATGCGCACTCCAACCGTCGCCCCCGCAATCGATGCGCTCGGCTTTGCACCGATCGATTACCGGTTTGGCTTTACGTGCAAGGCGTTCAACGGAGCATTCACTCTTGAGGATGTCGCGCCCGAACGTTGGTACATCTTGCCGGGCGACTGACGAAGGACAAAGAAACGTTGAGACTCGAGTACAGACTCATGCAGGAGCACGATCTCCCGGACGTGCAACGTCTCTGGAAGGAGGAGGCCGGCTGGGGCACGCTCGCCGAGGAAATGTGGCGGCGGTACGTTGTCGACGCGCCGATGGGTGGTATCTCGGGAACCATTGCTACAGACGCTGACGCCGGATGCATCGTCGGCCAGTTCATTTTCTTTCCCTCGCTCATCTCGCTTGATGGGCGTGAACTGCGCGCATTTCGTCCCGGTGCGCCGATACTAGCGAAGTCATTTCGTTTCCGTAGCCCGAACCCTTTTAGTCATCCGATCGTGGCAATGTACCGGTATGCAGTGAAAGCACTGCGCGCGCGTGGCGACGGTTTGATTTACATGGTCCCGGATCCGCGTTGGATGCGGCTCTTCAAAATGTTCCCCTTCTTGCAGACGGGCTCGTTTCCGCTGTGGCGTCTGCCGTTGCCGCTCGCTGCGCCGTTACCGTTAGCAAAAGGTTTCACGGCATCTCCACTCGACGCTTGGGACGAACGCGTCGATCGTTTGTGGGAAGCAGCGCGCAAACTACACGGCTGCATGGTCGTACGCGATTCGCGTACGCTGCCCTGGAAACTGGGCGAGGCACAGCATGAAGTGATCGCGGTAGGGCGCGATGGTGAACTCGTCGGACTGTCGGCGTCACGCCAACGAAAGAACGAGGAGCAGTGGCTTGTGTGTGAACTGCTCGCGGCCGACGACGCCGATGCGTTGCATGCGACGATTACGTCTGTCGTCAACGTCGCGCACGCGAAAGCGCTCGCATCGCTCTCGTCCTCGAAACCGATCCGCAAGGTGACGTTGCTGGTGACGCCTTTGATGGAGCCTGTGGTTCGTTCGCTCGGTTTTGTGCGCGACCAGTACGACTTTCCGCTCGTGGTCCATGTACTCGACGAACAGTTGCGGGCAGAGGACGTGAACCCATCACGCTGGTACGTGACCGCGAATGACTAACACATGTGCTTTGGCGCCTCTTTGTGGCAAAGCTGTTAAAGGACAAACATGGGTCTAACGCTCGAATTTCATGAAGTGGCGGATTTACCTAGCCTCGATCGACTCTGGGCGGAAGAGACGGACTGGGGCGAGCAGTCGTCGGAATTGCGGCGTTGGTTCATGGAGGCGCCGTTCGGGAAGCCCTCTGTCGTAATTGCCTCCGACGATACGACGGGAAAGGCAGTGGGCCAATTCCGTTTCATGCCTGCGCGCGTGTCGGTTAACGGCCGCGAGGTGAGCGCCGTCCGTCCGTTTGGCACGATTGTCACCAAAGACGCACATGAGGCAGCCGCTGCGCGAGGTCCACTCGACAATCCCATCTGGGCGATGTACTTCCGCGGCGTTGATGAGTTTCGAGCGCGCGGCATTGAACTCATTTATATCGTTCCTGATGAACGCTGGGTCGGCTTCCTCAAACGCGGCTCTGTCATACTCGCGATGGCTGGGATGAAGTACGGTTCGTTTCCATTGTGGAGTTTGCAGTTGCCTCTCACTGATGGGCCGATGTCACTGGGCGAAGGTTTCACAGCGTCGTCACTCGTAAATTGGGATGAGGTCGACCAGCTTTGGGAGGCATCGCGGAAACTGCACGGCTGCATGGTGGTGCGTGATGCAAACATGTTGCGCTGGAAGTTGGCGCAGGCGACATTCACGATCACGGCCATCAAATGCGATGGAAAACTTGTCGGGCTGGTGGCGTCTCGCGAAAAGGGTGACCGGCAGTGGCTCATCTGCGATCTGCTCGCGGCTGATGACGGACCGGCACTGCGCGCCACACTTGCCGCCGCAGTTAACGCCGGACACGAAGAGGCGATCGCGCGCGTTGGAGCAAACGAGTTACGCAAGGCCGGCGTGCTGGCGACGTCCGTTATGGAACCAGCCGTACGTTCGCTCGGTTTCGAGCGCGACGAGTACGATTTTCCGCTTGTCGTACAGGTCCTCGACAAATCGCTCCAGGCCGATGACGTAAAACTTGAGCGCTGGTACGTCAGCGCGAACGACTGACACGAGAGCAGATGCCAAGATATAGAACCGAAGTTACCCATACGTTGGGCCAGCCCGAAGCGCTCGCGCGCATGAGGGCGTTGGCTGAGTATGGACGCCGCACTTCGGGTCTCGAAGGCGAGTGGAGCGATAACACGTTGGAGTTTTCGCTGACGATTCAGGGGGTGAGCTTGACCGGTACGATCAGCGTCGAGCCGGACGTGCTGAAGTTCGATGGCCGCCTGCCGATCGTCGCCCTGCCTTTTAAGAGCTGGATCAACCGTGCCCTGAAAAAAGGACTCGAGCAGGCCGGACCAGGTGGTCCAATGAGCGCCACAGCGGCTGGCATTGATTTGAAGCCTGAGCTGGACGCCTCGATAGTGCTCTTCTTACACATCCCGAAGGCGGGCGGCAGCACACTCGGTGAGTACGTTTACAACCAGTGCTGCGCACCAGGGTCAAGTAATGAAGATCCACTTGACGCGGGCGTTGCTTATCTCGATTACGGATTTCTCAAGCCTCCTGAATTGGTTGTTCCCGAACACGTCGTCAACCTTCTCGGCCGCCGCGATCTTCGCGCGGTCATTGGTCACTTCTGGTTTGGCTTACACGAACACGTTGCGCGGCCGTGCCGTTACGTCACGCTCCTGCGCGATCCGGTGGAGCGTGTCGTCTCACTTTATTACTACGCGAAGCTTGAAGAGACGATGAGTCTTGAAGAGTTTGCGCGTAAGCCGCCGTTTAGAGAAGTTGATAACGATCAGACGCGGCGGATAGCAGGTGTGAATCCTCCGGTAGGTGAATGCACGCGTGCGACGCTCGACCTGGCCCGCCAAAATCTGCGGGATCATTTCGACGTCGTCGGCACGACGGAGCGGATGGATGAGACGCTGGCCCAACTCAAATTGAAACTCGGTTGGAATCGCGAGGTCGTCTCCTTTCCACGGAATGTGAACACCGCGCGCCCGTCGTCGTCGGTGCTGACGCGCGAAGCGGTTGAAGCTGTGCGCGCTCGCAACGAACTCGACTACGAGTTGTGGCGCTATGCGTCGGAGCTTCTGGATGCGGATATCAGGGGATGAGTAGGAAGTTGCGCATCGTGGTTGGTGGTTACATTGGCTTGCTTCCGGCCGGCGGTGTTACGTGGGATTACGTTCAATATCCTGCGGGTTTGTCGGCGTTGGGCCATGACGTTTACTACGTCGAGGACACACGACTGTGGCCCATCTATCAACCCGAGGGAAGCAATTGGGGCGACGCCACGTTGTCGGTCGCGCACTTGAAGAGCGTGATGGACGCCTTCGATCTTTCTTCGCGCTGGGCTTATCGCGATGAAGCTTCGGGACAAATATTTGGTCTTGACCTGGAACGATTGAGAGAGGTCTGCCGCACAGCGGATGTGTTCATCAACATCTCCTGCTCGACGTACATGCGCGACGAGTACCGTGCGATACCAGCGCGCGCGTTGATCGATACCGATCCGATGTTCACGCAGATTCAATATCTGTCGCAGCAGATGTTCACGCCGGGTGAGCCCGGGCTTCGTGAGCTCGTGGACGCGCACAACTTTCACTTTACGTTCGGCGAGAATGTTCGCGGCGACGACTGCCACATGCCGGACTGTGGCATCAACTGGCGGCCCACTCGACAACCTGTTTGCCTCGCGCACTGGCGCGCGAGCACGCCGCCGGCAGACGCTGACTACACGACCTTGATGAACTGGACTGCCGCGCCGCCACTTGAGTACGGCGGTGAAACGTGGGGACAGAAGGATGTAGAGTTTCGCCGCTTCGTTAAGTTACCTGACCACGTGTCCGATGTTTCGCTCGCCGTCGCTGTTGGGCAGACTGGCGGCGCAGGACAGCCGTTCCCGTCTGAAGAAGCGCGTGGGGCCGGCTGGCGCGTGCTCGATCCGGAAACTTGTGCACCCGACTGGCGCGCTTATCGTTCGTTTATAGAGAGTTCGCGCGGTGAGTTCTCAGTTGCCAAGGAGACTTATGTGAAGGCACGCACGGGTTGGTTTTCGTGCCGCTCAGCGTGCTATTTGGCGGCGGGTCGTGCGGTCGTTACCCAAAACACTGGCTGGTCCAAATATCTAGCATCCGGTGAAGGTCTCCTGGCTTTCGACGATATCGAGGGCGCAGCCGATGCGCTTCAACGTGTTGAATCTGATCCCGCGCGTCATTCACGCGCGGCACGCGAGATAGCCGAAGAGCATTTCGATTCGTCGCGTGTGTTGGAGGCAATCTTGTTAATTCTGTGAATCGTGTCTTCAAGGAGTTGATGTGTAGTGCAGGAAGCTATTGAAGAAAGAGTGATGCGCGCGATCGCGGAGGTGACGCATACGCCCATCGAACAACTCACGCCCGACAAGACGTTCGAAGAACTCGGTCTGACTTCGTTGGACGCGCTCGCGATCGTCGCTGAACTTGAAGAGCAGTTCGCTATAGAAATTCCAAACGAGGATGCGCTGGCGTTGCGCGACGTGCGTCAAGCTGTGGAGTGCGTTCGCAACCTAACTACCTCAGGGGCAGGACAATCATGAGCACGCGCCGCGTCGTCATCACAGGACTCGGGGCGGTCACACCGCTCGGACTCGATGTAACGCAGTTCTGCGAATCGCTTCGCGCTGGGCGGAGCGGTATCCGTCCGCTTGAAACAGTTGACTGCACGCGTCTGCGCTTCAGCAACGGCGCGGAAGTCGTTGGCTTTACGCCTGACGAGCACTTCACTCCAAAGCAACTGGACGTACTCGATCGCTTCGCGCAATTCGGACTCGTCGCCGCGCGCGAGGCCGTGCGCGATGCAGGAGTTGAGTGGACTACCGAACTACGTGACCGAACCGCTGTTGTCACTGGATCGTGTCTCGGTGGAAAAATTTCTGAAGACCAGACTTTCGCTGCGGTTTACGGAGCCGAAGGGCGGCGAGCACATCCATTGGCCATTCCGCGAGCGATGTCGAATGCAGCGGCGAGTCAGATCTCGATGGAGTTTGGCGTCATGGGACCAACCTACAATGTCTCGACTGCCTGCGCCTCAGCGACGCACGCCATCGGTCAGGCGTTCGCGCTGATTCGCTCGGGTACGGCGGAGGCTGCTATCACTGGTGGAAGTGAAGCGCCGTTCACGCTGGGTCATTTGAAGAAGTGGGAGGCGCTGCGTGTCGTTTCGCCTGATACGTGCCGGCCGTTCTCGAAGGACAGACGCGGAATGATACTTGGCGAAGGCGGCGCGATGCTTGTGTTGGAGCCGCTCGACGCGGCGCTCGATCGCGGCGCGCGTATCTACGCCGAAGTGGTGGGGTTCGGCATGTCGGCGGATGCGCATCACGTCACCCAGCCGTCAGCCGCAGGTGCCGCGCGCGCCATGACAGTGGCGCTTCGCGACGCGGGGATCAGCCCCGAACAAGTGGGCTACGTCAATGCTCACGGCACGGGAACGACAGTCAACGATCCCGTTGAGACTGAAGCGCTGCGGCTCGTCTTCCGCGAGCACGCGTCACGCCTTGCAGTCAGCTCAACGAAGTCTATGCACGGGCACTCGCTCGGCGCGGCGGGAGCAGTAGAAGCGGTGGCAACTGCGCTCGCGTTACATGAGAAGTTTCTACCGCCGACTGTGAATTTCACTGAGCCCGATCCGGCTTGCGATCTCGACTACGTTCCGAACGAGGCGCGCGCGGCGGAAGTCGAATACGCCCTGTCCAACTCGTTCGCCTTCGGCGGTCTCAACGCCGTGATCGTTCTGCGCCGCTGGAACGGGTGAGGGAAGTTATGAAGACCGAGACGCAACTTTTCTACAAACTCGAGCCGGGCGCGCAATTGCCGGGTGATTGGTTTGCGGGACGCATTCCGATCAATGTCGTGGCGGGTGAGGGGACGTCGATAGATTCGTCATTCTGCTTCAAACACTTCTACTCGAAGCAGGACGTGGGCTTGCGTGTCGGGCGTGGCACAACAATCTGGCGCGCGTCGCTCGCGGCTGACGACGATGCGGTCATCGAGATTGGCGATTACTGTTATATCGCAAACGCTTCTCTTGTTTGCTCGGAGCGCATTCAGATCGGCTCGCGCGTGATGATCGCAGGCGGTGTCACGATCGCCGACTCTGACTTTCATCCACTTGCACCCGCAGCACGGCTTGCTGACACCGTTGCACTCTCGCCGGCCGGTGATCGGGCGAGGCGCCCGCGCATAGATACGCGTCCGGTCCGCATAGAAGACGACGTGTGGATCGGATACAACGCGACCATCCTGAAGGGAGTGACAGTCGGTGCGGGAGCGCTCGTTGGACCAGGTGCGCTCGTCCTGCGCGACGTGCCGCCGGGCGCAGAAGTGGCCGGCAATCCGGCCGTCGTAGTGAACGCTGAACTTCGATGAACGAGAACATCGCCACAGATCTGATTTCGACGGGCGGCTTACGCCGTCTCGAATACGACTGGTACGCGGGCGGTATCCCCGGCAACATCCAACTGGGGGAGCAGGTTTACATCGACACCGCTTACGGCTTCGCGCCGTTTCACTCCGAGCGCGATCCCGGGCTCACAATCGGCGAAGCGTCCGGCGCTTACGATCGCACGACGTTTATCGTTGGACCACAAGGGCGTGTCGATGTCGGCGCTTACACCGTGCTTAATGGAACGTACTTCGTCTGCAACCAACACATTGAGGTCGGCGATCATTGTTTGCTCGCGTGGGGCTCGGTGCTCACGGATACGTGGCCTGCGGATTCGAGTTCGCTGCCGGTCGGCTTGCGGCGAGACGTGATGCGGACGATCGCAGACGATCCGGCGCGCAGGCTGCCGGCCTTTGCTGAGCCGCGCCCGATCGTGCTCGAAGATAACGTTTGGGTCGGGTTCGACGCGGTGATTCTTCCGGGTGTGCGTCTGGGGCGTGGTTCGGTCGTAGGATGCAAGACGATTGTTGCTGACGACGTTCCGCCGTACGCCGTCGTAGCCGGTTCGCCTGCGCGTATCGTTCGCTATCTCGACGCTGACGATACCGAGGAGGAACGCGCGCGTGCGCTGCGCGAGTACGCGCGCTAGAGTTAGTGAATTTCTCTGTGCAATCTCTGTGTTCTCTGTGTCTCGGTGGTTCCTGTTGCTCACGCCAATAATACCACCGAGACACAGAGAACACAGAGATTCCACAGAGAAGAAGCGAAGTATGAAACGCCAAGTCTCCATCGACGTTGTCATTTGCACGTACAACAACGCCGCACTGCTCGACGCGACGCTCGATCGGATCGCGTGTCAGCGCGTTACCGAAGGTGTGGACTGGCAGGTGCTCGTCGTCAACAATAACTGCACGGACGAGACGCCGTTGGTGTTAGAGAAACATTCGCACCGTATTTCGCTGCGAGTAGTGGTCGAGACAACGCAAGGGTTGACGCCCGCGCGCGTGCGCGGCGTTCGCGAGACTTCGCGCGAATGGATAGCGTTCGTCGACGACGATTGTCTGCTGGAAGAAAACTGGATCGAGCAAGCGGCTCACTGTGCTGCCGAGCGCGCGGAGTGTGGTGCTTTTGGCGGTCAGGTAATTCCGCGTTGGGAAGTGACGCCGCCACCGTACGTGCTCAGTCACCGCTACGCGTTCGCGTGCAAGTATCACGGTGAAACCGCGCACCGGCGCCCCTGGCTCGCCGGCGCGGGTTTGATCGTGCGGCGCGAGGCGTTAGCGAACTGCGGCTGGCTCGACAAGCAATATCTCGAAGATCGGAAGGGCGGACGTCTTGTCTCGGGTGGGGACATGGAGATCGCTCTGCGCGTCGGAGCGATGTACGAACTGTGGTACAACCCGGCGTGCAAACTTCAACATGTCATCCCTGCGCGCCGCATGTCGCGCGACTATGTGCGCGCTGCGACGCGCGGACTCGGTGCGAGCAGACACAACGCTGACGCGTTGAAGTGGCGTGGCTCGTACGCCGCATGGTTGCCCTACTCGGTTGCGCTCGCGCTCGGCTTCAGTGCGCGCGGAGTATTCGAACTTGCACGCGACGCCGCTAACTCGGGAGTTGATTTGAAGCTCGCGTTCAGTCCGGCGTTAGGCTGGTGTTCGGCAATGTGGGAAATGTTCAGGATGGATGCTGACGAGCGGCGCGAACTGCTTGGTTGCGCTGTGCGTCGCGAACCGCACGAGAAAGAGGCTTTGCACAAAAGGAAGAATATTTCTCGCGCAAAGACGCAAAGACGCAAAGCACTACCGCGTTTCTAAGGGTTTCTTTGCGCGTTTGCGCCTTTGCTCGAGGACTTGTTCTTCATCGCAGCACTTTCTGTGCAAAGTATTTAAGAGAAGAAAGATGCAGTTGAGTGAGTCACAGTTGAGTGCATCTTCGTTCGCGTCTGCTTCGGTCGCGCGCGCGTCTGCGGCTGTCGCGCTCGTCGATTGGAGCGAGCTTCTCGAAGACTATCTCGACAACATCGGTGTAACGTTCGAATCGTTTCGTGACGAGATGACCGGCGGCTGGATGTTCGGCTACATCGAGGCGCTCCGGCGAGTTGGCGTACGCGTCGTGCTCTTCTGCGTTTCGGCACGCGTCACTAAGACCACGCACTTCACGCATGCGCCGACCGGCGCGGACCTGTGCGTGCTCCCGGCTTCGCGCGCGTATCGCGCACTTCGCCGCCGCGTGCTCAACCCTTATGCCAACTCGCTCGAGGCAGCGGTCGGGATGGTCCAGGGGCGCGCGCGCCGTGCGTGGTGGTCGGCGGCACGAGAACTCATGCCGTATCTTTCGACGCCCATCGTCGCCCTCGCGCGCGAGTTACGACGTCAGCATTGTGACACACTGCTCGTGCAGGATTACGAACACGCGCGGTTCGACGTATGTCTGTTGCTTGGACGTTTGACTGGCCGGAGTGTCTACGCAACGTTTCAGGGCGGTGATGTTTCGCACCGGCGACTTGAACGCACGTTTCGGCGCTTCAGCCTGCAAAGTGCTGACGGATTGTTCGTTGGCGCAGGAGGCGAGGCCGCGCGCCTGCGCGAACGATATGCGCTTGCAAGTGAGAAGATCGCGCACGTCTTCAATCCACTCGATCTATCGGAGTGGCAACCAGGCGATCGTCTCGCGTCGAGACGCGAACTCGGTTTGCCGCAAGAGGCGCGTGTTGTGGTGTGGCATGGCCGCGTGGATTTTCGACGCAAAGGTCTCGACGTGCTACTTGACGCGTGGCAGCGCATCTGTATCGAACGGCCGGACAAAGATCTGCGACTGGTGCTCGTCGGCACTGGCAACGATGCCGCGGAGTTGCGCGTGGGCATAGAAGGCATACGTGGAGTTGTTTGGATTGATGAATACGTTCGCGACCGCGCGCGGTTGCAGACTTACCTGCACGCTGCCGATGTTTACGCGTTTCCGTCGCGGCATGAAGGGTTCGCGGTCGCGCCGCT
>DATNJO010000628.1:0-4931 GCA_035603895.1 Pyrinomonadaceae bacterium | reverse complement strand
GTCGGTTTCTTTGTTATTTCGCTTCCGAGCCGCCTGCTTCAGATCGTCTCGCAGGTAATAACGATCCAGTTCCTGTCCTACGGGAGCGCCGTTGATCGTTAAAACGCCGCCGAAGTTCGACTGCACCAGCACCCCGACAGTGAAACCGCCGAGTCGTGGCGGCAACTTTCTTGAGGCAGTGCCGATGCCGCCTTTGAAGCCGAACGCCACCGTTCCGGTTCCTGCGCCGACTGAGCCTTCGGCGACCGCGCCGGTTTTTGCGCCTTTGATCGCGTTGAAGACGTCGTCACGAGTTATATGGCGGCCGCGAATGTCGTTGAGAAAACCGTCGTTCGTTTCAGCTACGAGCGGGTTGATTGACTGGACGTCCTCGTTACCCGGCAGCGCGAGCATGTAGTCCATCAGATAGTCGGCGACGCGCGGGACGCTCAGCGTGGATGTCAGCAGGATCGGTGTTTCGATTTCGCCGAGCTCGTTGACCTGAGTTGAGCCGGCGAGTTTGCCAAAACCATTGCCGACAAAGACAGCGCCCGGGACCTTCTCGCGAAACAGATTTCCGCCGTGTGGAAGGATCGCCGTGACACCGGTGCGCACGTTGTCACCGCGGATCACGGTCGTATGGCCGACGAGCACCCCGTTAACGTCGGTGATTGCGTTGAGTGGACCAGTCGGAAGAATGCCGGTTTGAATACCGGCGTCACGCGCACGAGGTCTGTTCTGGCCTTGAACGGAGAATGTGAGAAGCATAATCAGGGCGAAAATCAGAAGGTGCTTCATCTGGTGGAAACGGGTGACATGGATTTAGGTCGTGGCTCGACCGGAAGCCCGTTGTGTTGCCATGCTTCCCAGCCGCCGAAGAGCGCTCGTGCTTTGGTCCAACCGGCTTGTCGAAGTTCCTGCGCCACCCGGGCGCTGGTAGCTTCGTTTGGTCAAGCGCAGTAGGCGATGAGCCACGCCTCCTTTGGCAGATTGCGTTCGCGGGCTTGATCGACGACGTGTTCGGGCGGCATGCGAACCGCGCCCTGGGCCATCGAGTCGCTGCCTTCGATACTGCGCTCGGTGCGAACGTCGAGCAGGATCACCTGATCGCCTGACTTTTGCAGCCGATCTAATTCCTGAAGCGTGATTATTTGCGGTGCGATCTCGAGATCGGTCGCTGCGGTCCTGGGAGCGTCCGGAGTGGCGGCAACTGCTGGTGGGGTCTCGATGACCGGCAACGCTCGTTCAGGTTCGGGTTGCGGCTTTTCCGTTAGGTTAGGCTTGCAGAACCGTGCGAGTAGCATCGGCGACGTGCCGTGAATCACGACCGAGAGCAGCACGATCAACGAGCAAACCGCGAACAATCGATCGCTGCCCGGCAGACCTGCAAACACCGGCAGCAACACCAGCAACAGTGAGCTGAGTCCGCTGGGTCCGAACCACGCGATTATCGCTCGCCCGCGACGATCCACATTCGAACCAATCAACGAGAGGAGATAAACCGGGATGCGAATCAACATCGCGAAAGCCGCGAAGATCACGGTCGGCCAGTTGAGTTCGCTGAAGCCGGTCCAGATTAGTGAGCTCCCCAGGATCACAAACGTGAACAGCAACAGCATTTCCGCAGTCACGCCGCCGTACTCGATGAAACAGTCGCACAGTTCGACGTCGAGCGCGGCAATCGTCAACCCAGCCGCGAACGCGGCGAGAAAGCCGCTGCCGTGCACGGCTTCCGCGGCGGCGTAGGCTGAAAACGCGACGCCGATTGAATACAGCGACTCGTAATCACGCCGCACGCCTGTTTTTTTGCGAACCAGATCGAGCGCAGCAACCCCGACCAATCCGATCGCGATGCCTGCGCCCGGGCCGAGAATGAAGAGTCCGAGTCCTTCCTTCGCAAGACTAAGGGTGGTCACGTTCTCGTGAAGGGCGAAAGCAATCGCGATCACGACAACGGGCAGCAGCACGGCGTCGTTGAGACCGCTTTCGAGCTGCAGTGCCTGTTTTGCTTCGCCTGGCAGGTCGCGCCGGCGCAGCAGCCCGCGCAGTAGAACGGGATCGGTAGAAGCGAGTGCGGCGCCGAGAATCGCGGCTGACGCAGGCGGCACTTTCAATAACCACCACGCGGCCACGGCGGTGAGCGCGGCGCAAAGGATCGTTCCCGGACCAAGCATCCGAAACGCAAGTCCAGCATTACGCCGAACTTCGGCCGTGTTGAGACCGACTGCGTCAGTGAACAGAACAAGCGTCAGACTTAACGTCGCGACGACGCGCAGTACCGGCGAATCGAGCCTCGCGTCAAAGACCCCGAGCCCGGCAGGTCCCAGCGCTGCGCCGATGCAAATAAACACCGCCACCTGCGGCAATCCGCTGCGATCGATCAGCCCCGACAGCAACGCCGAAACGACAATGACGATGCCGATTAGCGCCAGCCCCGCTACTAAATATTCACCCGACATGTTTGTAAGTGCTGCAATGGTAATCGTTAACGCGCGCTTTTGGAAGCATTCTCTAACCACAGATTACAGAGATTTGCTCTAAAGAAATCTCGGTAATCTCTGGATGTCCTGCCTGAAGACTTTGTTTTTCTACTTGACATAAGTCCGCGAATGCCGTGAGATAAGCGCGCACGCAACTGTCATTCAATCGACAACTTATGGTGGGGTGACCCATGAATCTTTCGCTGCTGGACTGGACGGTAATTGCCGCCTACTTCCTTTTCAATCTAGGCATCGGGCTTTATTACGCTCGCAAAGCTACCGGCAGCACCAGCGAATTCTTTCTTTCCGGCCGCAACGTGCCGTGGTGGCTCGCGGGCACTTCGATGGTCGCGACCACCTTCGCTGCCGACACCCCACTCGCCGTCACCGGATTTGTCGCCCGCAACGGAATCGCCGGCAATTGGCTCTGGTGGAACTTCGTCATGAGCGGCATGCTCACCGTCTTTCTGTACGCGAGACTGTGGCGACGCGCTGGAGTGATGACCGATATCGAGTTTGCGGAGTTGCGTTACTCCGGCAAACCCGCGGCCTTTTTGCGTGGCTTTCGCGCTCTTTACCTGGGCCTACCTATCAACTGCATCATTCTGGGTTGGGTAAATCTCGCGATGGTGAAGATTCTCGAAATTACTCTCGGACTCAATAAACGCAACGCCATCTTGGTCGTGATTGGAATGCTCCTCTTTACCGCGTTCTACACAGCGATCTCGGGTCTGTGGGGTGTGCTCGTCACGGATCTTTTCCAGTTTGCACTGAAGATGGGAATGGTGATCGTGCTGGCTATTCTCGCAGTCAATGCAGTTGGTGGTATCGATCAGTTGAAGTCGAAGATTGGCGCGATGGATGCGGCGGCTGGTTCCGGTTCGCGTCTCGCTTTCTTTCCCGAGTTTGACTCAGTCTGGATGCCGGCGGTCACGTTGTTTGTTTATCTCGGCGTGATTTGGTGGTCTACGTGGTATCCCGGCGCTGAGCCGGGCGGCGGCGGTTACGTCGCGCAACGCATCTTCTCAGCGAAAAATGAGAAGCACGGACTGCTCGCGACGTTGTGGTTCAACATCGCGCACTACGCGCTGCGTCCCTGGCCGTGGATCCTGACCGCGCTCGCTTCGTTGATCCTGTATCCGGAACTCGTCGATAAAGAATCCGGCTACATTAAAACGCTTCTCGATCCGAACGTCTTCCCAACTTACCTGCGTGGCTTCATGCTCGCCGCCTTTGCCGCGGCGTACATGTCGACGATCGGCACGCAACTCAACTGGGGCGCTTCATACGTTATCAACGACTTCTACCGCCGTTTCATCAAGCGCGACGGTAACGAGCGCCACTACGTCATCATCTCGCAACTCGTGACGATGTTGTTGATGATCGCGTCCGTGATCGTCACCTTCTACATGGAATCGATCGGCGGCGCGTGGAAACTGCTTTTGGTGACAGGCGCGGGAACAGGCACCGTACTGTTGCTGCGCTGGTTCTGGTGGCGGATCAATGCGTGGTCGGAAGTCTCGGCCATGATCACTGCCGCTTTGGTCTCAATCTTCTTGCAGCTAGGTCTGAAGTGGGACAGTGATAATCCCAAACAGTTTGCGTTCCTAATGCTAGTGACCGTCGGAATTACCACCATCGTTTGGGTCATTGCTACTATGGTGACTTCTCCGGAACCCACTGAAAAACTGATCGCGTTCTACAATCGCGTCCGTCCCGAAGGACCGGGCTGGAACCGCATCGCCGCCCAAGCCGGACACGCAGCGTCGCACGCACAGGGCCGTCTTTCGCTTCAGTTTGTTAACTGGATACTCGGCTGCTTGCTGATTTACGGATCGCTCTTCGGCATCGGTAAACTGATCTTCAAGGAGTGGGTCGCGGGCGCTCTCTTTCTCCTCGTGGCAATCGTGGCCGGAACGTTGATCACGAGAAACCTGACACGCGGTGAGAAGCGCGAAGACGCATTGCATCTTGAACCGGCGGAAGAGTCCGTTTGAAACGCTTCATGCGTGAGAGATCTAATTTCGGGAACCTGGACCAGGTATTTGCAGTCGACTTAGGCGGAACGTATCTCCGAATAGCACTCGTCGACGGTTCCGGCCAAATCCACGATCAGCTCAAACAGCGAACGCCGCGCGGTGATTCGCCTGATGTAATCGTCGACGCGCTGGCAAACGCAGCCGACAAGTGGAGCAGCGATGGCCGCCGTATTGCCGCGGTGTCGATTATGGTGCCGGGCACGGTTGATAATCAGAATGCAGTCGTGGTCCAGGCGCCAAATCTTCCTTCACTCACGAACTTTCCCTTAAAACATGTGCTAGAGGAGCGGTTCGGCTGGCCGGTGTTGTTGGAGAATGATGCGAACGCTGCGGCTGTCGGTGAGATGTGGTTGGGTGCGGCGCGCGGATGTCGCGATGTTGTCAGCGTTACGCTCGGAACTGGTGTCGGTGGCGGCGTGATTCTCGACGGCGA
>DATNJO010000627.1:0-8422 GCA_035603895.1 Pyrinomonadaceae bacterium | reverse complement strand
CTCCGTCGGCTCAGGACTCGCGCGAGTCGCATGGGGCGCATTCATACGCGCTGCTACCGAGCTCGCAAACGACGGCACCTTCGGCGCATTCGCTGACAGCGCGTCCGGAACTGATCTGAACAACCTCTTTCGCTAAAACATCACTGCACCAAACGCACTAACGCAGCGGCAAAGCTGATCCACGCGTTTGTCGGCGCAAGAATGATCCGCAACGGCTGCATGAGGATCAAAAACAGCCCGCCCCATAGAAACGCCGGATGCAATCGCCGGTGACGGATCGTATCGAACGCCACGAAGCCAATCAGAACCAAATCTGTCAAACCGAAGAACGCCAGTGGTCCACCGTGGGCAATAAACGAGAGCGGAATGCGCGCGATTGCCGGCGTCAGCAGGTTGATTGCCGCCAGCAGCATGAGTCGCTTATGAATGTCGAGCCGCTTGCGATAATAGAGCGCAGTGCCGATCAGGATCGCGAAGATCACCATGTCGCCGAGTGGAATGATCAGAAACGGTAACGGCGGTGGATCACCCGGCGCAAGCATAGTCGGCTTGTCGATAAAACGCGCGGCAGCATAAAGCCCCGTCAATATGCCAACAACAAACACGAGCGCGGCCAGACCAGCGCCAAGAATCCCGAGACGCTGATGCAGCTTCGTGCGCCGTTTCGCGACCAGCGTTACCTGCACGATAAACAGCACGACCCAAGCGGTCATGATGACGGCGTGCAGTTGCACGATCAGATTCGGTAACGCGGGAGTGGCGAAGTAGCCTTTGAGATAGTAAGTGCGAGCAAAACCTGCCAGCACGATCAGGGGAAAGATAACAGCAGCCAATAAATAAAGTGGCCGGTCGCTGATGCGGCGGTGGAAGTTGGGGGATGTCGCCATGGGAGTTCCTCTTTACTGAGACAAATATTCTCCCGCAAAGACGCAAAGGCGCAAAGAAATTCTTGAGAAACGCGGCAGCGCTTTGCGTCTTTGCGCCTTGCGGGAGAAATGATACTCACAAACTGCGGCCGAGCTTGCCGTAAAAAGCGTAGTCAGCCTTTTCACCAGTTACTTGCAACCGCCAGTTGCCGAAGTCTCCGGCGCTGTCGCAACCGTTGCCGCGGCCTTGCAACACCAGCACGTACTTCGCCGGCGCCGCCATGCCCGTTTTGAAAATGCCGTTGCCTTTGATCTCGCCTTCGAGACGCCATTCTTTGTAGAGCAGTGGACCACCGCCGGGACTGAGTTTACCGTCATGGATGTCTGCCGAGTGATTCCACATCTTGTTAGGTAGCGGCAACTCCAAGGTGCCGGTGTTTGCGCCGGAACGGAATATGAGGCGCCACACGTTCCCGGTGAACGCGCCCTGTAATGAATAGCGCGATTTCGGCTGAGCTATGCCTAACGAGTCTTCGTCAAGACCGGCCTCGGTCTCGAAGAGAAACGCGGTGCGCGCAAAGCGGAGGCGTTTGAGTTCGGACAGCGGATGTTCGTCGAGGTCGACACTGCCACTGAAATAGTGACCTGGATTTGAGCAACACGCGCATGCGAGCGCACTGATCGGCGATAAGAGTAGGGCCGCAATCGCGGCCAGCAAAAGCGGGGTTTTTTGTAGGCGCATAGTTTTTCCGGAGACCTTTGCCGGCTCAGCCGTGGCAAACAGTCTCGCTGCTGACGTAAACTATCTCAGCGAAAGGCCAAACACCAAGTACAAACCGGGATGCCGACGATTCCACAACGCGATCTGTATCGCATGATCAACGAAGCCGGTGAGCGCGGCGAACGCGTCGTCGTGGCGACAGTCGCGCACACGCGTGGCTCGACTCCGCAGCAGCGTGGCGCGAAGATGCTCTTTTTTCAGAACGGCGAAGTGGCTGGAACGGTCGGCGGCGGTTGTATCGAAGCAGAGGTTTGGGCCGAGGCGCAAACAGCCATGCGCTCCGGCAATTCGGCGTTGCATCATTTCTCGCTCACCGCTGATGAAGCGAGTGAAGAGGGAATGGTTTGCGGCGGCACGATGGACATATTCGTCGAAGTAATGAACTGATTGCCAATTTGCGATTGTCGATTGCCGATTTGAAATCTATGCTGGCAGTCAATCGGCAATTGGCAATCGAAAATCGAAAATGAACGATCTTTTAGCAAATTACAAAGCCAAGCATCAGCATCCGCTGAACCGGCTGACGCACAGCATCGGCATTCCGATGATCGTCATTTCACTGCCGCTTGTCTTTTTCAACTGGCGCTGGGCTTTGGGTTTGTTTGTGTTGGGTTGGATCTTTCAGTTCATCGGTCATGCGATCGAGGGTAATCAACCAGCCTTCTTCAAAAACCCCGTTTATCTCCTGATTGGACCACTCTGGTTGCTGCGGCGTGCAGCGTCGTCCGTCGGCTTAGTCAAAACAAATGTCAGACAAAAGTGAGCAGCCATCTTCGCTAGCAATTACGAAGAAGGTTGCTGAGCTACTCGAACGCGGGATCGCCGCGGTTGTAATTACTGTTGCGCGCGGTGGAAATGCCGGCGCGAAACTGTTGCTCGACGAAGCGGGGAATGCGGTAGGCAGTTTGGGCGAGCTGGATTCACTCACCGCGCCGCAGGTTGCGAAGTTTCTTCAGTCGCGCGACGAGACACGATTGGTCAGCGTCAGCGATTTTGCCCCGGATTTTCCCGCTGCTGGTGAGATATTTCTTTTGTTTGAACGTTTGCAGCCGTCGCCGCGTCTCGTTGTGTGCGGCGCGGGACATGTCGGTGCGTCGTTGGCCAGGCTGGGGGCGTTTCTGGGTTACCAAACAACGCTTATTGATGATCGGGCGGATTTTTTACAGCGCGATCGTTTTGCAGGTGAACAGATCGAACTTGTCGTGGCGAGTGATTGGAGTTCGGCTGTGCGCGAGGTGATCGGAAACGGGCGTGGTGTTTCTGTTGCGGTAGTGACGCGCGGTCATAGTGAAGACGAGCAGTGCATGCGCGCGGTGATTGAGACGAAACCGGATTACGTTGGGTTGATTGGCAGTAAACGCCGTACGTCGATCGTGATCGATCGGCTTCGCGAAGCTGGCGCGAGTGAGGAAGAGTTGCGAAAGATCAGAGCGCCGATCGGACTCGACATCGGCGCCGTTAGTCCGGAAGAAGTCGCGCTGGCGATCATCGCGGAAATCGTAGCTGAACGGCGTGGCGCCACAGGCGGCTCCCTTTCCGCGTGGCGCCGCAAGTAAACGTAGCAAGTTTTGAGTTCAAGCTTTAGCTTGTCTTCGAAGTGGCAGCCTAAAGGCTGAACTCAAAACTTTCGAAGTAAACAGATGCCCAGTGAAGTTGCTCCTCCCGTAGTTAAATCCAAGCCTGTCACGAGGCGGAGCGGAATGTTCCGCGCGCTCTCGCATCGCGACTACCGTCTCTTCTGGATCGGTGCTTTCCTTTCAAACGTCGGCACGTGGATGCAGGCCGTGGCCCAGGGCTGGCTCGTGTTGCTGTTGACCAACTCAGCTTTCTGGCTGGGTCTCGACGGATTTATGGCAACCGCGCCGGGATTTATCTTTACGCTGCTCGGCGGCGTGTTCGCGGACCTGATCGATCGGCGCCGGCTACTGCTTTACACGCAGGTCGTCGCCGGCTGCGCGGCGATGGTCCTCGCGACGCTCGTGTGGACTCAAGTGGTCAATCGCTGGATAGTCCTGGGGTTTTCGTTCGTCACCGGCTGTTGCATGGCGCTGGCGAGCCCGTCGTTTCTGGCGATGACTTACGATCTCGTCGGCCGCGAAGACCTTCCGAACGCGATCGCGATGAACTCGACGCAGTTTCAGCTCTCGCGTGTCGTTGGACCAACGTTGGCCGGTGTGGCGTTTCAGTTATTCGGCCTGGCGGGTTGTTTCTTTGCTAACGGTGTTTCGTTCGTAGCGGTTGTGGCCGCGCTTTGGGTGGTACGGCCGGAACGCGCGACAATTGCGACCCACTCCGTCAAAGATCACCGCGCTCTATGGCGCGATCTTATCGATGGCTTTCGCTACGTTCGCAGTCGACCACGAGTGTCGGCACTGCTGTTGTTGTCGGGAATTAACAGTCTGTTTGGTGCGCCTTATTTCACTCTCGTTCCGATTTACGCGCGTAATATTTTTCACCTCGGCGAAACCGGCTTGGCGTTGATGATGGGAACTTCCGGCGTGGGCGCGTTCATGGGCGCACTGCTGGTCGCTTACCTCGGCGACTTCCGGCGCAAAGGGTGGCTAGTAGTTGGTGGCTCGATTGCTTTCGGCGTCTGTATTGCGGCTTTCGCACTCTCGGCGCGATTGACGATGTCGCTGGCGTTTCTGTTTGGCCTCGGGTTTTCGTTAGTCGTTTGCGTATCGACCATCAACACGCTGCTCCAGAAACTGGTCACCGACCAGATGCGCGGGCGCGTTATGAGCATGTTTATCCTCTCGTTCCTGGGTACAATGCCCATCGGAAACATCGTCGCGGGTGCGGCCTCGAACCACTTCGGCCCGCAACACACTTTGGCCACCGGCGGCATCATAGTAGCGCTCGTGGCCACCGGAGTCGCGATTTTTAACAAGCGTCTTCGAGATTTGCATTAACCGATTGCGCTAAACTGCGCGCAAGAAGCTCCCCAACCCACCGTTCTAGCTCTGTCATAGGGTTAACTTTTCTTTTGGAGATGCGTATGCCAGTCCGATCCAGCCTGATCCGTGTCCTTGTCCTCTTTGCAATTTGTTTGGGAATTACGTCGATCGCCAATGCTCAGGGCGTAATTGTCCCCGGACCCTGCCGCCGCTGCCCGACACCGCCGATTGTCGAGCGTCCGGTGAATCTGCCGCGCGCCCTGCCGGTCAAATCGATCAAGATCGACACCAAAATCAGCTCGCAGGTCGCGACGACGCACGTCGAACAGGTGTTTCGCAACAACACGCATTTTACGCTCGAAGGCACCTACTTCTTTCCGATTCCCGAGACGGCTTCGATAGCCGAGTTCGCGATTTGGGAAGGAGACAAGCGGCTGGTGGGCGAAGTCAGGACGCGTGAGGAAGCGCGGCGAATTTACGACGAGATCGTGAGGCGCCAGCGTGACCCTGGTCTGCTCGAATACGCCGGCAAGGACCTGTTTCAGGCGAGCATCTTTCCCATTCCGCCCAATTCCGACAAAAAACTGGAAATTACTTACACGCAGGTAGTGCGTGCTGAAGGAGGAACTGTTTCGTATCGCTATCCGCTCGGAACCGGTCGACAGATGGTGGAGATCGGTTCCGTTTCGGGCCGCGTTGAGGTTGAGAGCAAGGAACCGTTGCGGAACGTTTATTCGCCGACGCACAGCATTGATGTGAAACGCGCGACCGACCGGCGCTCACTGGTCTCGTTTGAAAGCGGCAAGGAAGCGCAGGACTTTCAACTCTTCTACACCATTTCCAAAGAAGACTTCGGACTGACACTCTTAACGCATCGCGAACCCGGCAAAGACGGTTACTTCCTGCTGATGATCTCGCCGAAAGAGGACTGGGCCGACCAGGAATACTCGGCGAAGGACGTCGTTTTCGTAGTCGACACGTCAGGTTCGATGGCCGAGGAAGGAAAGATGGAGAAGGCGCGATCCGCTTTGCTCTACGGCGTGCGGATTTTGCGGCCGCAGGATCGCTTCAACGTGATTTCGTTTGCGGGTGATGAACGGTTGATGGAAGCGGGATTGATCGCCGCTGACGAGAAAGGCCGCCAGCGTGGCGAAGCGTTTGTTAAGGGTTTGAAGCCGGTCGGTGGAACGAACATCAATGGATCGCTGCTGGCTTCGTTGGCCCAGTTTACCGAGAACAATCGCGAGCGTCCGAAGATCGTCGTGTTCATGACTGACGGTTTGCCGACAGTAGGAACAACTAACGTTGCACAAATTGTCGAGAACGTGCGCAAGGCAAGTAAGCCCGGTGTGCGGCTGTTTACGTTTGGTGTTGGTTACGACGTCAACACGGCGTTGCTCGACAAGTTGGCGGCGGAAAACGGCGGCATGGCGGATTACGTTGAGCCGAAGGAAGATCTCGAAGTGAAGGTTTCGAGTTTCTTCACGAAGGTAAACTATCCGGTGTTGACGGATCTCAAGCTCGACATGGGTGGAGCGCGAACCGACCTGATTTACCCGCGTGGAATTCCCGATGTGTTTCGCGGTTCGCAAGTGACGTTGATTGGACGCTACAGCGGAGACGCAAATCTCGAATCAGTGCGCCTGACGTTGAACGGTCAATCAGGAAGTTCCGCCCGCACATATCACTACGACAATCTCGCGTTTCCGCTGCGCAACGAGAACAACGACTACTTGCCGCGTTTGTGGGCCACGCGTCGCGTGGGTTGGTTGATGGAGCAGGTGCGGAGTAATGGCGAGCAGAAGGAGTTGCGCGACGAGATCGTCGATCTCGGTACGCGCTACGGCATCGTGACACCTTACACGTCTTATTTAGCGACCGAGAGTGCAGAGGTGAGCAACTTGTATTCGATGCAGCCCTCGCAGCGACGAGCCTCTAACTCGGGTTTCCTGGGCGGTATTGGCCGTGCCGCGAAATCAGCCCCGAGCCCCGGCTCCGCAGCGGACGCGAATGCGCCACCAGCCAACTCTGCGCCCGCAGTCACGCTCAGTTCCGGTGTGACGGCAGTTCAGGAGAGCAAGCGTGCGCGCGAACAGCAGGATGCGGCTAAGTTGAAAGAGGAAGCGCGAACCGATGCCGTGCGGCGTGTTGGCGGCAAGACGTTCTATCTGATCGACAACGTGTGGACCGATTCGGAGTTCAAGGCCGAGAGTAATCTGCCCGAAACTGCGTTGACCTTCGGCAGCGACGAATACTTCGCCTTGCTCAAGCAAACTCCGAAACTGGCGAGTTTCTTCTCGCTCGGCGAACGCGTGGTGGTCGTCTTCGAAGGCCGCGTCTACCGCGTATCTGGATCTGCGTAATCGGCATATTTTGTGGTAATGTACTGAGCCACAGATGAACAGCCGAGCCCCAGGATACGTTGTTTTTTTTGCCGCTCTGTGTGTCCTTTTCACGATTGCGGGGTCCGCGAAAGCTCAATCAGGCTGGACCCCGATTAAACTCAACACGGGCGGTGGCGATCTCAACACCGTCTATTTCATCGATAGTAAACGCGGCTGGGTCGGCGGCGATAGCGGGTTCCTGAGCCGCACCGACGACGGCGGCCAATCCTGGGTGCGGCAATTCGTCAGCACGACCGCGGCCATCAACGACATCTATTTCCGCGACAAAGAGGCCGGGTTCTTCCTCGCCGGAAATTCCATCTTCATAACTCGCGACAACGGTGCGACGTGGAGCCAGTCGAAGATCTTCTCGCCCGAAGAATTCGACGGTGCTGACATCGAGCTTTACAGCGTTCGTTTCTCGAGCAAGAAAAAAGGCTGGGTCGTCGGTTCGGTCAGCAAACGCGATCGCGTCATCGATAGCGTTCTCGTCTACACCGACGACGGGGGCGAAACGTGGCGGCGCCAGCGAGCGCCGAGCCGGCTCGAACTGATCCACATCGATTTTGTCAGTGACAAACGAGGCTGGATTGTCGGCGACGGCGGCACCATTCTCTTCACGCGCGACGGCGGACAGAGTTGGACAAAACAGAACGCCGGCGTTAACGGCACGCTTTATCACGTCGACTTCCGGAATGACAAAAAGGGTTGGGTCGTCGGCGAGCGTGGCGTGTTGTTAATCACGACCGACGGCGGCGAGACGTGGTCGCCCGCGCCGACGAAAGTAAACGTAACGTTGCTGAGCGTGCAGTTTCTCGATGACGATGAAGGTTGGGCGATTGGACGTGGCGGCACGATTTTGCGGACCGGCGATCAGGGACGCAGTTGGACGATCCAGCAATCAACAACGAAGCAAAACCTTTACTCGCTGCATTTCAACAAGGGAGTTGGTTGGACGGTCGGCGGCGAAGGCACCATCCTGCGCTACGAGCGCTAACCACAAAGAAGCACAAAAAGCAGAATGTCTTCGCAGAGTTCCAAGTGCTTCTTGTGCCTCTTCGCGGCTAACAAAACAAAACGCCCGGCATGGCCGACATACCGGGCGTAAATCACAGGAGGAACCGAGTGTTATGGTCGTCGCTATCCTTGCGGCGATCCGTTTAACCTCGAGCCTTCGATGTAAAGCTGGTATTCAGGGTTGCTTTCACTCGTCTTTGGTTCCACTAAAGGGAAGTGAAGGCGAGTCTTGCAGTTTGAGAGTGCCTTCAGTCTTGGCGCCCTGGAAACGCGCAGCGACTTCCGCTTCTACCGAGTGTCCATCCATCTCCAAAAAGGCAGTCTTGTGAAACGAATTATCGGTTACGTCCACCTCGCCTAAATCAGCATTCCCCATATCCGAGAGAATCTTCGCGACAAACACTGAACCTTCACGCTCGAGCGTCAGTGTGGCGGGAATGCTTTGCCCGAGCGGCGTCTCGACTTCGATCGACCACG
>DATNJO010000626.1:0-5316 GCA_035603895.1 Pyrinomonadaceae bacterium | reverse complement strand
GCCCCACTCTCACTCTCGTAAGCACAGCCCACCGTCTTGTATTTCCCTAAATCCAATGCCAATATCTTCATCACCGGGTACTCCCTTCATCGTCAGGTTTTGAGTCAGCCCGCAAGGGTCAAACTCGTCTCGTTGGATATTTTCCAACTTTCAAACCGACTTCGGGAGACCCGGCTTCATAGTTTCTGGGCTGAAATTAGCAAACGCCTTCGGCGTTCAGACGAGGCGCTACCTTCGGCGTTCAGATTAGGGCGCTAACCTCCAAAAAAGTTCGTTGCCCATACCGAACTACGGTGATAGTATCGCCGCCCCCCACGGCTACTGACCTGGTCGAACGGAGCCCGACCGTCGACTGATACCAGCGAGCCTCACGATGAGCTTCACGAAACTCAAAGACCGGATTAACACATTGCCGCTGATCCTGGCGGGCCCGATGGTTCGACGTGTCGAGCCCACATCAGTTTCGGTCTGGCTGGCACTGCGCGAACCGCGCGACGTTCGTTTGCACGTCTTCGATCCAGCCGGCGATTTTGAAAGCGACCCGACATCCACCGTGGCTATCGGCAAGTCTCTTCACATGGTCGTCGTAACAGCCAAGCCACCACAACCTTTGCCCGATGGATCAGTCAGAACCTACACGCTCACATTCGAACCGCAAGGCGGCGGGGCGAAACAGGATCTCTTCGATCCGGGCGTGTTCGCGGCAACCAAAAATGAAGCGCAGGACTTTCTCGTCTACCCAAGCGAGCCCAAGGGGCCGAGTTTTATGGTGCCTCCGGCGTCACTCGACCAAATGCGGATCTTTCACACGTCGTGCCGCAAGATCGACGGCGAGGGCGTCGATGCTTTCCCGGCGATCGATCACGCGTTTGACGATGCCTTGCGACATAGCAAGCTACGTCCCACGATGCTGTTTCTCACCGGCGATCAGATTTACGCGGATGGTCCAGTTCGCGGACTGCTTGAAATCCTAACGGACGTCGGCGGGACCCTGCTCGGTGAAGACGAAATACTTCCGGTCGTAAACCAGCGTCCTGAAGATTTGCCAATGATTCGCACGTTCGTGGCTGTGGATCAAGCCGGCCTCAAAAACCCGCGCCAGTATCCCGCGCTCAGTTTGGGCGAGTTCATTGCGCTCTATCTGCTTACGTTTTCGAATGTGCTCTGGCCACCGGACCACCACGATCACGACAGCTTCACGCGCGGCTTACTGGTCACTCGAAGAATCTTCGCAAACCTCGCCACGTACATGATCTTCGACGATCACGAACTCTCCGACACCTGGTACCTGACACGCTCGTGGGCCATGCCGCTCTTCAAAAGTGACCTCGGTCGCCGTGTCTTGCAGAACGCACTCTCTGCTTACGCGCTCTGCCAGGCGTGGGGGAACACTCCCGAGCAATTCGCGCCGCCGATAACCACGCCGGGCCGGGTTCTACTCAATGCCCTCGTCGCCTGGAGAACTCAGAATTACGCGACCGGCGCCCCGGCCCAACAAGTGATCGCGCAAGTGCTCGGCATTCCCGATGCGACTAGTTTCGAGGCAACAAACTTCGATCTTTCCGATAATCGGTTTCACCAGCCGCCGACGCAAATTCTTAACTGGCACTACACCGTGCCCTGCAAAGCGCTCTCGATCAACGTCTTCGATATTTACACGTGGAAAAAGTTCAGTACTGATGATGAGTACGAACCTGGAGACCATCTGCCGCAAAGAGCGCTGGATGCCCAGGTCCACAAGATCGGAACGCAAAAAGTCGCTCTTTACGTCGCTTCCAACGTGGTCATTCATCGACATCCGCGAACCGGAGGAGATCCCGACACGATGATGCCGTTTCTCAAAGGCGTCATTGGCCGGGCGGTCGGAGTGGTTGGAGTATCAGCCGTAGCGATCTTCGCAGCGCACCTTTACGACAACGTGGTGTTCTGGCTCATCCTCGGCGCGATTGTCGGCGTGGCTTTAGTTGGTGCGGTAATCGTTTCAAAGTTCACGACGGGCCACTTTATTCCGCCGCTGGGTTGGTTGAATCGAGCACTAAAGCAAGTTCACTACGAGGAGATCGGGACGGAGTTCGAATGGCACAGCGCAGGGTTTGAACGCCTCCTGGATCGCGTCGCGCGCGACTCAGCACAAACAGTCAATAACCAACAGTTCGCCCGCGTGTTGTTCCTCTCCGGCGACGTTCATCACAGCTTTGCGATGCAACTGTCTTACTTTGCTGATTTCAACCAGGGAACGCCTCAACTCCGCGCCAGTTTCGCTCAGCTCGTCAGTAGTCCATCGAAATACGTAAATGAGAGCGCCCAATCTTATGACGATAAAGCTTCCGGTGAATTTGTAGGCTGGAAGCGAACGCCCGGTAACGAAAAACAGGAACCGAAGATTAAGCCCGGAGGCGACAAAGTTGATTGGCTCGGAAAGGGAGAATTCTGGGTCACTAAAATCCAACCCGGTCTTCCCAAGTTTGACGAGCAAGACAACCACCGTTACAAGATCGAACCGATCCGGCCGCGTCCCGAAAAACTTCAATTCTCCGCTCTGCCACCTAAATCGCCGCGAACCTTTGACGACATGCTTTCGGATTTGGACCTGCACCAGCGAGCCGTGCTGCTTAAAGCGCGACATTCCGATGTCGTCAGGGCCAACAATGTGTCGGACGTGACTTTCACAGTGTCTGGCGATCAAACCAAAGTTCGGCAGGACGTTTGGTGGTGGTATAGCGGAATCTCGGACGACCCGCCCGGATGGTTTGTCCGAACGTTTGAGGTTGATATGAACCCAATCAATCCACCAACGATGCACTGAGTACGCCTGATGAGTTCACCGCCTCCTTCATCTCCAACACTGCTCGCGAGGCTGCTGGTCCTTCTCGCTCCGTTACGGGCGGCGGCGGAAAGCGAGACCTATCTGCGCGATGCGACTCGCACTATCGGCTGGGACCTCGAGGCTGCCGGCGTTGATTTACCTAATGCCGTCGGGAACCTGCGCGAACTCGCTTCGGACATCGACACGGTGATGCGCTTCGCCGGAGAACCGCCGGAAGAACTCGAAGACTATCTCAAGCTTTTGGATGCGTCTGCACGAGTGTTTGAAAATTTGCGAGACCTCGGCGGACTGTTTGATGGCGTTGGCGATGTCGATTTCAGCGAACTGGGACGCGATCTGCTGGACAATCTCGTGTTGGGTTCGTGGTATCGGTTCGCGCCTGTTTCCTTCGCACTGGCAAATCTTCTGACGTTGGTCCAGGAAGCTCCTGAAGCAACTGAGATTGTCGCCGATGGCCGTGTGATTCGTCAGTCGCGACCAAAGGCACGAGTTCGTTTCGATCGACTTGGACCTCTGCTGCGCGATCCCGCTCGTTTGTTGCGCGAAGAGTACTTCAGTGTAAACGGGCTCACCGATCGTGAGACTGCTTTCAGGGCGGCGGACCGGCTGTTTCCTCGCCTGGCGTTTCTGGCTCGGCAACTCGGCTTGGGCGCGCACTATGGACTGCCACCGGAAACACCTACAGAAGGAGACGCCAATCTCCTCCAGGATCTCGATCATATACTCACGATCTTCGGCGTACCCGAAGACGGTCCGGCTTTCGGCGCGAGCTTCATGCTTTCCAGCGAACCGGGCGCGCGCGGGTTGGTCGTGAGTCCGTTTGGCCAGATCACTTTTCAACGTGATTTTGAGTCGCTGGTCTTTTCGCTGGAAACGTCAGCCACAGTCAATGGTTTACTCCTCGGTGAAGATATTGAATTGCGTGACGGTGGAGCACTGAAGCTTCGCTGCCGCGCTGAGTCTGTCAACGTCGAAGACCAGCCAACCACTTTGGGCGGGAGTTCGGGATCGGGTCTTCAGATTGGCGCCGCACGGTTTGAAGGCGAACTGGAAATCACTAACGACAGCATCGACGCGGCTCTCGGACTCTCGTTCGATCATGTTCGTTTGCAGATCGCACCTGGTGACGGCGACAGTTTTCTTTCCAGCGTACTGCCGCGTGAAGGCATGAACACGGAAGTGTCGCTGGGAATAAGTTGGTCCACTCAGCATGGATTTCACTTCAGCGGGAGTGCGGCACTGGACGTTACGTTGCCGGTCCAGGCCAGCTTCGGTCCGGTACGACTCGATTCGATCAACCTCGCCATCGCCACGCAAGGAAGCGCCATCCGCGCTCACGTCGCAGTTACCGCGGGTCTCGTTCTTGGACCATTCGCCGTGCAGATCGATCGCCTCGGTTTGGGCGCGCTGATTGAGTTTCCGGAAAACGGGGGCAATCTGGGCGTTGCCAATCTGGACCTCGACTTCAAACCGCCGAATGGATTGGGTTTTTCCATTAATGCTCCAAGTGTTGTGGGCGGCGGTTTCGTGGGTTTCGATCCGGCCAAGGGCGAGTACAGCGGGGTGCTTGAACTGGAGATCGCCGAGAAGATCTCAGTCAAAGGCATTGCCCTGCTGACTACCAAGCTGCCCGGCGGCGGTAAAGGCTATTCGCTGGTCATCATCATCTTCGTTGAAGGCTTTACGCCTATTCAACTCGGCTTCGGCTTCGCCTTGATCGGTATCGGCGGACTGCTGGCCATCAATCGCAGCTTCGACGAAGAAGCACTGCGCGCCGGGCTCAAGTCACACGCGCTCGACAGCGTGATGTTCCCTGCCGATCCCGTTCGTAACGCGCCACAGATCGTCAGTAACCTCAACCGGCTCTTTCCGCCAGCCAGCGGGCATCACCTGTTCGGCCCTATGGTCCAACTGGCCTGGGGCACGCCGCCGTTAATCACTGCCGACATCGCTCTCGTGCTCGAGTTTGGCACGCGCCGCCGCTTGCTCATCCTCGCCCAGGTGCTTTCCGTCCTGCCCAAACCAGATCACGAACTGGTGCGCTTGCAGATGGACGCGGTCGGCGTCATCGACTTCGACCAGAGCACCGCCTCGCTAGATGCTACGTTGCACGACTCACGGCTGCTGAACAAGTTTGCACTTACTGGCGATATGGCGATGCGGCTGAAGTGGGACTCGTCACCAAACTTCGCCCTCGCCGTCGGTGGTTTGCATCCGGCTTTCAATCCGCCGCCGAACTTCCCCAAACTGGCCCGTATCTCCATCAATCTCTCCAGCGGCGACAACCCGCGTCTGCGTTGTGAGTCTTACTTTGCACTCACTTCCAACACCGTGCAGTTTGGCGCCCGTGCCGAACTCTTTGCTTCCGCGGCCGGCTTCAGTGTGCACGGTGAGATTGGCTACGACGTGCTGATCCAGTTTGACCCGTTCGCGTTCATCGCCGACTTTCACGCCCAACTGCAACTCAAGCGCGGCTCGACCAATCTCTT
>DATNJO010000625.1:0-4443 GCA_035603895.1 Pyrinomonadaceae bacterium | reverse complement strand
TGGGTCGAAGAACGGCACCGCCAAGGGGACCTACACCTTCAAGGATCCCGGGGTCTACAAGGTCACACTCAAGGTGACTGACAACACCGGGGCGACGAGTTGGGTAGACACCCAAAACGACGTTGAGGCGATTGTCGTGGTCTACGATCCGGCAGCGGGATACACCATTGGCGGTGGTTTCATCTATTCGCCACTGGGAGCATTACTTTCCGATCCCACCACGACCGGCAAGATGACGTTCGGCTACAACTCGAAGTTCTTCAAGGGGGCGACAAACCCGAAAGGTGAGTCGCAGCTCGATTTCATACTTGGCAACTTCGAGTTCAACGCGCTGAATTACGAGTACCTCGTGATCGATAAGGCGCGGGCCCAGTTCAAAGGATTCGGAAAGGTCAACGGAAGTTCAGGTTACGACTTTATCGTAACCGTCATCGACGGAAGTATTGCCGGAAGTGGCGGAGTCGATAAGTTCCGAATCAAGATTTGGGAAAAGACGACTGGCCGGATTGTTTACGACAACCAATTGGGAGCCAGTGATGCTGCCGATCCAACTATGCCAATTGGACCAGGCGGTGTTATAAGTATCAAGAAGTAAGTTTTGAAATACAAACCTTAGCAACCAGTTAGCCCAAGGGCTAACTGGCTGTGTCGGGATCGATACCCCTCTCAGCGCAATACCAGGCCACAGGTCTACTCGGATTTAATCCCCGTAGGTCCGGGGTTGTGGTGTGTCTTGCCTCACCGGACTGTACTCGCCAGGGGACTTACGCTACAATGCGCCCGCTAAAAAATTAAGCGTCCTACTCGATCTTTGTCGCACCTTTCATAAGGGTCTTCAAAAAACACCGCAACGTCTGCCTTCCCACAAGGAGTCCCGATGTCTCTGCGTCTTCAAAGTAAGTCTCACTTGCTGCCCAGGTTAACCAGTTCATACAGATTTTTGTTTATCGCCTTCATTACGGCGCTCGTAGTCGGAGGAGTAGCAATCTCAAACTCCTCAGCCGTGAAAAGCACCTTCTCCGCCCTGACGGGTAATTCAGAGCCTGCTGCGTGGACGAATCCCCGCGCAGGTGCGATTACCGTGCACGCTGCAGGCCGCGGCAAGCCTTTCCTGAATCTTCAGGATGGGCGCGTGATGGGTGTCACTTATAAAGGAGATAAAGCGGCAGTCGCCGCTTTGCAAAGTGGCGCCGCGCAAGCGCGAGCGCTGGCCTCCGCGGATTTCGATCGTAACGGAACACCCGATCTGGTGGCGGGCTATGGGTTCAATGGCGAGGGAATCATCACCCTTCAGCACGGAAACCCGGATGCGTTCGCCCCGGCTGACGATTCGGTTTTGGTGCGCATACAACAGGGGTACAACCCCGACTCGTTGTTGCCGGGTGCTGATACCTACCGCGTGCCCGTCACGCCTGACTTCCTGGTTACAGGCAACTTCACTAAGGACAGTGAAAAAGACATTCTCTTTGCCGCAAAAGGCGGCGCGCTCTATCTCATGAAGGGAAATGGGGCGGGCCGTTTCGATGCTCCGCAAGAGATTGGTTTGCCGGGAGTAGTGACGGCCCTGGCTGCCGGAGAGTTTCGAGCTGCTGACGGACTAACGGATGTGGCCGTGGGCGTCTCAGGTTCTGGTGGCGAGTCGTTATTGATCTTTGACGGCGCGGACGGACTGTCAAACGTGTTGGCGCAGTATCAATTGTCTGACTCGGCGAGCTCGATTGAACTCGGCGGTTTGGACGACGATCCGTTTATGGATGTCGCCGTTTCCGCAGGTGGTGAAGTGCTTGTTGTCCACGGCTGGGGTCGCAAAGAGCAGGTCGCCAAAGAGTCGCGCGTGGAGCGGTTCAACGTTGGTGGCGCTGGTGTGCGCGGACTAGCTTTGGGAGAGTTTACGTGGGACCGTCAGGGCCGAACTGAAATCGCTGCCCTTACAAGTGACGGCACCGTGCATATAGTTGAGAACGGGAAAGTAGACACGCGCCCGTTTAGCGATGCTGAAGCTGCACAGCGAACGAGAGGCAATCTCAAACCACAAAAAATCACTAAAGTGGATGTCGAGTCGCTTCAGAGCTGGAGGTCCGGACAAACCGGTGGTTGGAAAGACGCCAAGCAGATTCTTGGAAGCAACCTGAGCGCTGACCTCGCGAAGCCGTTGGTGCGCACAAATCTTGCGCATCGCGAGATGGATGAAGTCATGCTCGTGGGGCAGGCGCAGTCGAAGCTCGAGATCCTGCGTCCCCTTTCGAAGAATGATGCCGTCCGAGCTTCTGACCAGTCACTTTTAGTTACGAACGACACAGCGAAAGTAAGTCTCGACGTTGAGAGTACGCCGGTAGCGGCATTGACTCTTCCGAGAAAGATCAACGGTGAAACCGATGTGGTCATGCTAAACGCTGGACGCCCTGACCCGGTACTCCTTCCAAACGCCGCGAACACCACGATTACGGTTGATAGAACCGACGATCCTTCCGGTGCCGCGTTGACGACGGCCTCCGCGTGTACCGCTGCGGGCAGCGATTGTAGTTTGCGTGGCGCCCTCCAATTTGCTAATAACGGTGCAAATAACAACACCACGATCAGTCTGCCGGCGGGCACTTACATTCTGTCCGTCAACGGCACAAGCGCCAGCGGTTGTGACGGCAATGCCGTAGGTGATCTTGGCGCCAATCAGACCATGTCGATCGTCGGCGCGGGCGCTGCGACCACGATCATTCGGCAGACCGGAACGGGACCAGCCAATGACGGCGACCGCGTGATGTGCATGGACGAGCCGTTCACGCTAAACCTGATCTACAACTTCTCAGGCTTTACGATGGTTGGCGGCCGCGACGGTACGGCAGCGGGAACAGGCTCAGCCATAGGCGGTGGCGGCATCATCGGTGGCGAGAAGGGCAATGTCCTGACGCTGACCAATGTGGTGCTTGCCAACAATCAGGTCACCGTGCTCGGCAGCGGGAACATCGGCGGCGGCGGCATTCAATGGACCGGCGGCGATCTGAACATTGTTAACTCAACAATCGGCGGTTCGGCTGCGCCAGGTGCTTATACCGACCGCACCAGCACTAACACCGGAAACTTGCAGGCAGGCAGCGGCGGCGGTGTGATGTTTACTCCGTCAGCCCCGCAGCACATGAATTCGACCGGTATCTTGACGGTTACAGGTTCCACCATCGCGCGCAATACAGCAGCCTCTCCCAGTGCCGGCGGCGCTGGAGCCGACCTGTTGATCTTCGCCTTCTCAACACCCGGCGGCATCGGCACTGGGTCTGCGAGTATCGGCACTTCGACTTTCTCGAATAACCAGGCGTTGGGAACCGCGAACGGCGGCGGCATCATCGTCGAGTCTCTCGCGACCACGGTAGCTACCAGCAGTTTCACCAACAACTCAGCAGGAAACCGGGGCGGCGGTATTTTCGTCGGCGGCGCGAGTTTGTTGTTGAATGGCGCCACTCCGAGCATCACCTTCACGGGAAACACCGCGACCAACGGAGGGAGTAGTGTGTCTACTTCCGCCACCGTTAACGTCGATGGCACGAACACCACCATCGGTGGCGACATCGAGATCAATACTCTCGGCACGTGGACCAACAACGCCGGTAGTACGTTGGCACCCACTAACGTAGTGGTCACCGGCGGCACCTTCAACGTGAACAACAGCACGATGAACGTCAGCGGCAACCTGACTATTGGTCCGGGACCAATCGTCGGCAGCACGTTCAACGGCGGCAGCGGCACAGTTAATATTCAGGGCAACTTTGTTTTGAACGCTGGTGGATCGCCGGCCACGACATTGAATGCCGGCACGAGTACGTTCAATTTCAACGGCACAGCCGCGCAAAGCATCAGCAACGGCACTAGCATCACGTTCTTCAATCTGACGGATTCGAACATTACTAACCCGCTGACGGCCAACAACAGTTTTGCCGTCAACGGTTCGCTCAACGTCAACGGCACGAACGCGATATTCAATCCTGTGGCGGGAGCGGTTATTAGCGGCACGGGAACATTGACGGGCACCGGCACCGCGCGCGTTACGCGTATTGCGGCGACCGCGGATTTCCTGTCGCAGTACACAATCACAAACAAGACCCTGACCAATTTGACGGTGGAATACATCGGCGCCGCCGCACAGGTCTTGAGTCCGATCGCCTTTGGACCACTCAAGATCAACAACGCCAACGGCGTGAACATCACCAGCGGCACGTCGACCGTCAACGGCCTGCTTTCATTAACCAGCGGCGCGTTGGGTGTTGGCAACCAGACGCTCATCATCAACGACGGCAGCTCAGTGGGAGCAGGTAGCATTACCAGCAATCCAACCGGAACGGTTAACTACAACCAGACCGGTGACGGCCAGAATGTGCGAGCATTCAATTACGGCAACCTGACCTTCAGTAACTTCAACAAGGTGCTGGAGCCGAGCGGTACGATCGGGATCTCCGG
>DATNJO010000624.1:0-2743 GCA_035603895.1 Pyrinomonadaceae bacterium | reverse complement strand
CCCGTTTTCGCTTTCACACTCACACAGCCGGTATCAATTCCTAGAACACCGGCGATGTTCTCACGCATCGCGTCAACGTAAGGCCGAAGCTTCGGCGTTTCGAGCAGAATCGTCGAATCAACGTTTACTACGTGCAGATCGCGTTCGCGCGCCAACCACATCACGCGCGAAAGCAGTTCCAAACTGTCGGCATCGCGCCACTGCGGATCTCTATCCGGGAAATGAACGCCGAGATCGCCCTCGCACAGCGCGCCCAGGATCGCGTCGGCAATCGCATGCGACAACGCGTCGGCATCCGAATGCCCTTCGGCTCCGCGATCGGAATTGATCTGCACGCCACCGAGTACGAGCGGCCGCCCTTCAACTAACCGATGCGTGTCGTTGCCGATCCCGATCCGTATCATTCTTCCTTCAAGAACGTCTCAGCAATAAGAAGGTCACGGGGCGTCGTTATCTTAATATTTCTCGGGCTTCCTTCCACAATGGTCACCTTGTGGCCGAGCCGTTCCACGAGTGCGCTCTCGTCGGTCAACGTCGGATCGTTGACGTCCGCAGTGTCGTAAGCCTGTCGCAATAAGTCGTAACGAAAACACTGCGGCGTCAATGCATGTCTTAAGTTTTGCCGCGCCAACGTCTCAACGACTGTTTCGCCATCTACGACCTTGATCGTGTCCGTGACCGGTGTCGCCAGTATCGCCGCGCCATCACGACGCGCCGCTTCAACGGTTTCCTCGATCTCTTCAACCGTCACGAACGGACGCACACCATCGTGCACGGCAACAATCTCCGCTGTCGCCGAGCGAATCGCCATTAGACCACGTTTCACCGACTCAGCGCGCGTCGCACCACCCGGAAGCACACGCGTGAGTTTTCGCAACCCATGTTTGCCTGCCTGCGCCAGAAACGCCGCCGACGCCTCGGGTGGCAACACCACGATTACTTCCTGAATGCTGTCGCACAGCTCGAAAGGTTTAAGAGTGTGAAAGATTATTGGAGTTCCTGCAAGTTGCAGAAACTGTTTTGGCCGATCGCTTGCCATCCGGGACCCGGTTCCGGCGGCGGCAATGATCGCGATGTTCATGAAGAGAAAGGACGCTGAGAAGTTGTTCTAGCCTGAGTTTGTTCTCTGTGTCTCCGTGTCTCTGTGGTTTAGCGATAACGAACCACAGAGGCACCGAGACACAGAGGCGTTAGCTCTCGGTAATAGGTTCGCTGTCGGTGATACGAACGGGATGCGGACCGCTGCGCGAGTCACGCATGCGCCGCGAGCCGCCGTTGGTGCGGTGAATCTCGTTGTGGCCATTCTCTGCTTCTTCCCAGAGACGGCCGAAGATCATCTTGCCGGCAGTGGTTTGCAACACGCTGGTCACGGCGATGTCGGCGTTCTTTCCGATCAGCCGGCGCGCATTGTCGACCACGACCATCGTTCCATCGTCGAGATAGGCGACACCCTGATTGTATTCCTTGCCTTCTTTCAGGATGAACACGCGCATCGCTTCACCCGGCAACACGACCGGTTTGAGGGCGTTGGCCAGTTCGTTGATGTTCAGCACGCTGACGCCGCGCAACTGCGACACTTTGTTGAGATTGAAGTCGTTGGTCACGATCACCGCGTCGAGTTGTTTGCCCAGTTCGATCAACTTCAGGTCGACTTCGCGAACTGATGGAAAATCCGTCTCTACGATCTGGATGTCGAGCGAGCTGTTGTTCTGTAAGCGGTTCAGCATGTCGAGACCGCGGCGTCCGCGTTGCCGCTTGGACGAATCGGGCGAATCCGCGACCTGCTGCAACTCGCGCAGAATGAACTGCGGAATGATCAAACTGCCGGTAAGAAATCCGGTTTCCGCAACGTCGGCGATGCGGCCGTCAATGATTACCGACGTGTCGAGAATCTTCATGTCGCGGCGCGCGACTTTGTCACTAAAGATTCCGCCGAGTGCAGAAAGATCAAGATAGTCGCCCTTCGCGGCGCCAACCATCAGGCCCACGTAAGCCATAAAAAACGTGATCGTTAAGGTTAGAAAAGTCCGTTTCTCTGCACCGATGGATTCCTGGTGCATGATCAGCAAACCGATTAGAAAAGCACCGAGTATGCCGAGTATCGAACCAACCGCAGCGCCGATGAGAGTTTTGAGTGTTGCACGGCGAATGCGTAATTCAAAAGCGATGATGGCAAACGCGATCAGCCCGCCCGCGACAGCCGAGATCCAGGGATCGTCGGCGATCGGTTTCAGGAAGTATCCCGCTGAGATCAGAAATGCCGGGATTAAAAGCCGTATGAGAACGACATCGGCATGCATAACGAAGGCATACTACCACGCCGCTATTGCTAGCGTCACGGAAATCGCGTCGGCGACGCGTCTATTTACCGCTTATAGCGTTATTTAAATCGATAAGTAATTCTGCCGCGAGACAAATCGTAAGGTGACATCTCAACACTTACGCGGTCGCCCACCAGAATTCGAATGCGATTCTTTCGCATCTTGCCTGAGATGGCGGCGAGCACGACGTGTTCGCTGTTATCGAGGCGGACTTTGAAGAAGGCGTTGGGCTGCTTATCGATGATAATGCCCGACGCCGGAATAAGATCTTCTGCTGCCAATCAGTTTTCTCCTTTGAAAACGAAGCGGGTATTCTGCGCACGCACAATAACACAAACTCCCTTAATTGCCGACCGGAGCGCGGGCGGCTCGCCCGCAAGGCACGCTATGCACGGCCCAAGCTGCGGGCGAGCCGCCCGCGC
>DATNJO010000623.1:0-9806 GCA_035603895.1 Pyrinomonadaceae bacterium | reverse complement strand
GTCGCCCTCGACGAGGCATTCGTAAACGCAGTCAAACACGGTAACAAAAACGATCCCACCAAACTCGTTCGCATCACTGCCGAGTTGACGCCGCAAGAGGCGAGTTTCACGGTCGAAGACGAGGGGGAAGGCTTCGACATCAACCAGATACCCGACCCGTGCGATCCCGCCAATCTGTTCAGAACGTCGGGCCGAGGGGTGCTCCTCATCTACAACATCATGGACGAAGTTGAGTACAATGCGCAGGGTAATCGCGTAAAGATGGTTAAGCGGCCGGAATTAGCCACTGACGAACACGAGCCACAGACGAACACGGAAAGACACGGACAAGAATCGGATCATGTTCTTTAATCAGTCCGTGTTAGTCTGTGTTGCTCCGTGGCTCCAATCACCCTGACGACAAACACCTCTGACAATTCCTTTTGGTCTGCTTGGCGCTGGTGGGCGCCGCCCGCACTGATCGCGCTCGCGCTCGTTCTTTACTTCGTCGACCCGTTCATCGGCGATTGGGACGGCATGGACTACACGATGCTGTCGATCGCGGGTTATCCGTCGTCGATGGCGTTGGGCCGCAATCTCTTCATTTTCGGCAATCACTTTTTGTACGAGATCGGTCGCGGGCTTTTCGGCGTGCAGCGGGAGAGTGCGTATTTGATCTTCAAGTACGCTGTCGTGGCCCAGGCGCCGCTCGCGATAATTGCGTGTTGGATTCTGGCGCGTGACATCAGTGGATCGTTGTACACGGCGACGATCGCGGCGCTGCTGATCACGTTCTCGCCGGTGTTTGTGCTTTACGGTGGACAGGTTATGACTGACGTGCCGTCGGTGCTGATCCTGGCGACGGCGCTGGTGATTCATCTGCGCGGCATGCGGCAAAAGAAGCTGTGGTTGATCCTGCTCGGCGCGGGTTTGATGGGACTCGGCGTCAACCTGCGCGAGACGATCGGGTTTTACCTGCCGTGGCTTGTGCTCGCGCCTTTTGTTTTTGGTTGGAAGTTTGAAAAGCGCGACGTACTTTATATCGTTTCGTCGTGCGCCGTGTTTCTCGTGCTGGCGTTTGGTTGGTTTGGTTACTGGTTCATCAGCGACGCGCACTATCGCTGGGTTTGGCACGGTTGGCGCGAATCGATGCGTGAAGAATCGTCGCGGCATCCAGTGGCGCTCGCGAATCTTCGTCCCTACTTGTTGTACTACTGCATCAGTGCGCCGCTCGTGTTTTTGACGATTCTGTTTGCGCCGGTCTTGGAGTGGCGCAAGCATCGCATGACGCCGATACTGCTGCTTTGGCTGGCCGGCTTTTTTGCCAACGTACTTCTATTTTTCAACTACAGCACGACAGTTAATTGGCGTTACTTCCTGACCGGCTTGCCGGCGATCGTACCGCTGGGCGCGTTTTGGATGTTGCGGATCGCGGAAAGACGTTTTGGAAGTATTCAACGCGCGTTTGTGGCGTGCACGGGCGTGATCGTGTTGATGGCGGTGATCCTGTTCATTTACATGCGGCCGATCAGTTTTGAATTTATCGAACGGCGCGCGATGAGCAAGGATTACAAGCACCGGCTCGAGCAGGTTCCGCCGGATGCAGTGATGATTTCCGGTTCGCAAACGATTGCGGTGAACTATTGGGCCGCGATTGCTGACGGCGATTGGAAGGCGATTGGTACCGGTGGAGGCTGGCCCGGGAATGGATTGTTTGCGCTGGTGGAGAATTATTTCCAGCAAGGGCGGCGTGTGTTTATTGATACGGATCCGCGTTGGTGGATGCCGTGTGGGTGGCAGCGTGAAGAGATACCGGTGACAGTGAAGTTGGAAGAGCATTTTAGTTTTCGAAAGGTGAGCGAGACGATCTATGAGTTGAGGCCGATCGGAGATCCGGCTGCTCATGATGATCCGAACTTGAAGAGACTACTGCCTGAAAACAGACCTCAAGACACGAAGAAGTGTCCACCCGCACGTTCTTAAGCCAATGCCCTACGAAGTCTTTCTCGCCTTTCGCTACCTGCGCTCTCGACCGAAGCGTCGGTTGGCGCGTGTTACGGCGCTGATGGCGATACTCGGCATTGCGATGGGTGTCGCAGCGCTTATCGTGGCGCTTGCGTTAGGTAATGGTTTTCGTGACGAGATGCGCGACAAGATCTTGCAGGGCACGGAGCATTTGAGTGTGTTGCGCAGTGATGGACAGCCGATCGACGACCACGAGAAGGTGGTCGAGCGGTTGCGGCAAGTGGAAGGTGTGGTGAGCGCGTCGGCGACGACGTATGACGGAGCACTTGCACGGGGCAGCAAGGGATCGGCGTATGCGGTGTTGCGAGGTATTGAAGGTGGGGGGAATGAGGCGCAAGCGCAACGTTGGTTAATTCAAGGCAGGATCGATCCGCTTTTCGCCACTCCAACCGCAAGCGAATCGCCTATACCGCAAGTGGTGGTTGGAAGCGAACTCGCGGCGAAGATCGGAGTGACGACAGGAGATGTTTTTGAAGTAGTAGCTGCGCAGGGGACGACTAACAACTCGACACACCGTTTGCGAGTTGCGGGTGTGTTTCGTTCGGGACTGTTCGAGTACGACGCAACGTGGATCTTTCTTCCGTTGGAGGCAGTCGGGAGTTTTGGACCAGGTGAGCACGCGGGTTCGGTGATCAGTGTTCAAGTTAACGACGCAGACAACGTGAAGCAGATCGCTGCGCGCGTGCTTGGCACGCTCGGCGACAGTTACACGGTTGTCGATTGGCAGCAAGCGAATCAGCCACTCTTTGCGGCGCTCGCGCTTGAACGTCGCATGGCGGCGTTCATCATTGGTCTAATAATCGCGATCGCGGTGCTCAATATCACCACGATGTTGATTCTTGTCGTTGTCGAACGCCGGCGCGACATCGCGATCCTCAGCACGCTCGGTGCGACGCGTTTGGGTGTGATGCTGGTGTTCATGATCGAAGGCGCGGTCGTCGGTGCGATGGGCGCTGTTGTGGGTGTATTGCTCGGACTCGGTGCGTGCTTGATCGTCAATCACTACAAACTCGTCAGCTTGCCGGCGGATGTTTATTCGATCAGCAACGTCCCGCTCCACGCAAATCTCAACGAAACACTGCTCGCGGCACTGATCGCATTCATATTGAGTGTGCTCGCGACGATCTATCCTGCTCGAAACGCATCGCGCCTGAGACCGGTTGAGGTCCTGCGCGATGCCTGAGCGTCTGGAAGTCGTCGATCTGCGAAAAAGTTTTGCGGCGCCGAATGGAGAACGGATCGAAGTTTTACATGGCGTCACGTTTACAGTGAAACCGGCCGAGTGCGTGGCAATCACCGGCGCTTCAGGATCGGGCAAGTCGACGCTGCTGCATCTCGTCGGTGGCCTCGAAGAACCGGACCACGGTTCTATCACTGCCTTTGGCCGTGAGAGGATCGGCTTTGTTTTTCAGTTTCACTACCTGTTGCCGGATCTCACCGCGCTTGAGAACGTTACCCTGCCGTTACTCATCAAACGCACCACGCACGCCGTTGCGATACAACGAGCAACTGAATTCCTGGCAGAAGCGGGTTTGCGTGAACGGCTGGACCATCCGATCTCGCATCTTTCAGGAGGCGAACAGCAGCGAGTTGCGGTCGCGCGAGCGCTCGTTACCGAACCACAGCTCGTTTTAGCGGACGAACCAACCGGTAATCTCGATGCTGCAATTGGCGATGAGATCTCGCGAACACTCGTAAGTTATGCAAAAAGGCGGTCAGCAATGGTCGTAATAGCAACGCACAGCCCGAGTTTGGCACAACTTTGTGATTATTCACTCCGTTTGGAGGACGGTCGTTTACACCGCTGAACACGTTTTGAGCTCAGCCTTTAGGCTGCGGTTTGGTTGACAAGCTAAAGCTTGAACTCAAAACACGGGCAGATAACACAAACGGGTAGCTGAAATAGCGGCTGCGTTGCGTCTATCCATAGGTTATAATGCGCGCAAGTTGCCGGGCGAAGTTTAGCCCGGCTTGGTAATCATAAGGATTTTACAAAACCAGGATGTTCGAACGTTACACAGAAAAGGCGCGCCGAGTTATCTTCTTCGCGCGCTACGAAGCTTCCCAGTTTGGCGCGCCGGCGATTGAACCGGAGCATCTGCTGCTGGGGCTGATGCGCGAAGATAAGACTCTCACCGGTCGCTTTTTCCCGCGAGCACAAGTTTCTATCGAGTCGATTCGGAAGGAGATCGAAGGGCGTACGCTGCTGCGCGAGAAGATTTCGACTTCCGTTGAACTCCCGCTCGCGCCCGAAACCAAACACGTTCTCGCCTACGCCCACGAAGAAAGTGACCGGCTGCAACACCGCCACATCGGCACCGAGCACCTGTTGCTCGGACTGCTGCGTGAAGAGCGTTCGATGGCCGCCGAGATTCTTTACGAACGTGGACTGCGTTTGAACGCTGTGCGCGATGAGATCGCGCGCCAGTCAGGCGCCGACGCGCGCGGCACGCAGAAGAAAGACACGCCGCACCTCGTCGAATTTTCTCGGGACCTGACTGAGGATGCGGCGAACGATAAGCTCGATCCGCTGATCGGACGCGAGGCCGAGATCGAACGCGTCGTGCAGATTCTCTGCCGCCGTACGAAGAACAATCCCGTGCTGATCGGCGAACCGGGTGTTGGTAAAACGGCAATTGTCGAGGGTCTTGCGCAACGGATCGTCCGTGGCGATGTGCCCTCGTTCCTGGAAAACAAACGCATTCTTTCGCTCGATCTTTCGTTGATCGTTGCCGGAACGAAGTATCGCGGCCAGTTTGAAGAGCGTCTGAAGCAGATCATGCGGGAGTTGGTTGAGAACCCGCAGTACATCGTTTTTATCGACGAGTTGCACACGCTGGTCGGGGCCGGTTCGGCGGAAGGTTCACTCGACGCGGCCAACATTTTGAAACCCGCGTTGTCGCGCGGCGAGATTCAGTGCATCGGCGCGACCACGCCAGCGGAGTTTCGCAAGTCGATCGAGAAAGATCGTTCGCTCGAACGGCGTTTTCAGGCCGTGAAAGTTCCACCTCCGTCAGAAGCGGAAGCCGTCAGCATTCTCGACGGCGTGCGCGAGCGCTACGAGAGTTTTCATCAGGTTCGTTACACCGACGACGCGTTGGAAGCCGCGGTTTACCAGTCGCATCGCTACATTCCGGATCGTTTTCTCCCTGACAAAGCAATTGACGTAATCGACGAAGCGGGCGCGCGCGTGAAGCTGCGCGTGCGGCGCGAACAGGGAAATCTCGCGGACTGGAACGAGCTGAACGAGTGGTCGCGATCCTACGGCGACAGCGCGAACTTGCGCATGGCGCATGAAGACGCGCTCGTCTCGGCCGAAGTCACGCGTGACGACGTTGAAGACGTAATTGCGCGTTGGACTGGCATCCCGGTCAACTCACTAAAAGAAGAAGAGACGCAAAAGCTGCTGCGCATCGAGATCGAGCTGCACAAACGTGTCATCTCGCAACGACCTGCGATTTCAGCCTTGGCGCGCGCCATACGCCGTTCCCGTGCGGGACTGAAGAACCCGCTGCGGCCGGTCGGCTCGTTCCTGTTTTTGGGTCCTACGGGCGTGGGCAAAACGGAAGTTGCCCGCTCGCTCGCGCAGTTTCTGTTCAGCAGTGAACGCGCGTTGATTCGCTTCGACATGTCGGAGTTCATGGAGAAACACTCAGTTTCTAAACTGATCGGATCTCCTCCGGGTTACGTCGGCCACGAAGAAGGCGGCCAGTTAACCGAACGGATCAAACGTTCGCCATATTCAGTTCTGCTATTCGACGAGATCGAGAAAGCGCACCCGGATATCTTCAATATCCTGCTCCAGGTGTTTGAAGACGGAATTTTGACCGATGCGCTGGGTAACACAGTCGACTTCAAGAACGCCATCATCATCATGACTTCAAACATCGGCGCCCGCTTCATTCAGAAGAAGGGCACGCTCGGGTTCCAGGCGAATACCGATGCCAGCCGCGAAAAAGTCGAAGAGATGGTGATGTCGGCCGTGCGCCAGACGTTCAATCCCGAGTTCATCAACCGTCTCGACGAGATCATTATTTTCGACCAGTTGCTCGACGACGAGCTGTTGGAAGTTGTTCAACTTCAAATCGAGCAAATCAATCGGACGATGAGCCGCCACGGATTCGAGGTCAGGCTCACCGACGAAGCCAAGCGCTGGATCGTAGATAAAACCTGCGCTGATCGGCTTTATGGCGCGCGACCCATTCGCCGGGCGCTGCAAAAATACGTTGAAGATCCGTTATCAGAGGCGTTGATTCAGGGGCAGTTGGACGGCTCGTCGCTGGTCGAAGTATTTCTTAACGGCAATGAACTGGATTTCCGTCCGGCGGGCGTGGAAACCGCTGACGACGACGCGCTCCTGATTCACTGAGTTAACTTGTTGGCGCAAAGGCTTTTCTGGGCCACAGATAACACCCGTTTGGGCTATCTGTGGCCCTTTGGACTTTCCACTTTTTTCGCATATAATGCGCCACTTTGCTGCTCAATAGCTGGCAACTGGCAATCGGAGCATGGAATCAAACACTGCGTCTTCGATACAGTGCAGCGGCAGGCAGCTTTACCGGTAATTATTAGTCTCTGTACTATTATTCACTCAATTTAGCTCCCCGAAGTTTCTGAGGCCCCGAAAGAACTACTGAGGGAATTGGTGCCTATGCACTCATATCGCGCGTCCTGGCTCTTTTGTCTTGGCTTACTGCTCGGAATTTTCGTCAGCTTCGCGACTCCACCTCGCGTCACCGCCCAAACACAACAGCGGTTAGTTGAAAACGTTGAGATCGTCGGAAATCGGCGTCTCCGTAAAGACGACATCCTTTATTACATTCAGACCCGGCCAGGAGACGTCTACAACGTCGATCAAGTCCAACGCGACTATCAAACACTGCTTTCGTTGACCTTCTTCGATAAAACGGCCACGCGTGTGTTGACTGAAAACGGCCCGCGCGGCGGTGTGAACATCATTTTCGAAGTCAAAGAGCTCCCGATCATCCGCGACCTGACGTTCTCGGGTCTTAAGAGCGTACCGGAATCAGACGTGCTCAAGGCGTTTCGTGAGCGGCGCGTCGGTGTGTCGAAAGAAAGCACTTACGATCCGGTGAAAGTTCGCACGGCGATGCGAACGATCAAGGAACTCCTTTCGGCCGCCGGTCATCCGAATGCGACAGTCGAGGAACGGACTGAAGAAGTTTCAGCGACCTCGCTGGCGATCGAGTTTGTGATTGACGAAGGCGACCGCGTCCGCGTGGTCGAGATTCAGTTTGAAGGCAACCAGGTGTTCAGCGACGGCTCGTTGCGCAAGTCGATGAGGTTCGTCAAAGAAGCTGGACTGATCACCCGGTTCAAAGGTTCAGACATTCTGGATCGCGAGAAGCTCGAGTACGACCTTCGGCTCGTCGACAACTACATGCGTTCGAAGGGCTACCTGCAGGCGCGACACGGTGAGCCGCGCGTCGAGAGTATCGGCCCTCGCCGCACTGGTTTTCCGATCCTGCCGTTGCCGTTTTTGTCTTCGGTCGACGAAGGATTGCGCGTCACGGTGCCGATTGTCGAAGGAAAGGTTTACCGGCTCGGCGACTTCAAGGTCGAAGGTAATTCGATCTTTTCCGAGCAGCAGATCCGCGCAGTCATCGGTTTGAGCCAGGGCGACATTGCTGACGGTGAAAAAGTCAGTAAGGGCCTTTTTGAAAACCTGAAGAAGTTTTACGGCCAACAGGGTTTTATCGAGTACACCGCCGAACCGGTTCCGACCTTCAAAGACAATCCACAGAAACCCGACGAAGGCATCGTCGACTTCACCGTCACGATTGAAGAAGGAAAACAGTTTACGTTGCGGCGACTGGAGTTTGTCGGCAACACGTTCACTCGCGACAACGTGCTCCGCCGTGAAGTGCTGATCAATGAAGGCGACATTTACAACGACGCCTACTGGGAATATTCAGTCGTTAAATTGAACCAGCTCGGTTACTTCAATCCGATCGACAAAGACAAGGACGTCGACCGCCGCACGAACGATGAAGAAGCGACTGTCGATCTCTCGTTGAAGGTCAGCGAACGTGGCCGCCAGCAGATATCTTTCAACGGTGGTATCTCCGGCATTGGTGGTTCGTTCTTCGGTCTCGAATACTCGACCAACAACTTGCTGGGCCGTGGCGAGGTGCTTTCGTTTAACCTCGCGGCCGGCAATCGCCAGCGCTCGTTCCAGTTTTCATTCACCGAGCCGTACATTAAAGACCGTCCGATCAGCGCCGGCTTCTCGCTCTTCGCGTTCTCGCAGAAGTTCTTCGGCGAGGGAACTTTCCTTTCGCAGAACATCGGTGCGCAGGAAGACCTGCTTACCGGCGGTTTCAACTTCAACGACATCGACGAAAGAAATCTGTTTACGCGCGATTCGTACGGCGGCTCGATCTTCGTTAGCGCGCCACTTTCCGAGTTTTATCGCAAGCGACGCTTCACGCAGTTTTCACGCGTCGGCGCTTCGTATCAGCTCTCGTTGTCGAGCGTGAAGGATCCCGAATCGAACGCCGATCCGAACAACCCACAGGCGTTTATTCCGGTCGTCTACCGCCAGCCAAACATTCTTACGAGCCGCGGCACGTTGACCTTCTCGTACGACACGCGCAATGCGAGTATCGATCCGACGAGTGGACGTGAACTGTCAGTTGCAGTCGCAGTCGCCGGTCTGGGCGGTGACGTCAGAACCTATCAGCCGACGTTGTCTTACACGCAATTCTTCCCGATGCGACGGAAGAAGTCGCAGCATCCCGAAGTGTTCGGCTTCCGCATCATCGCGGGCACGGTGGGAAGTTTTGCCATCACTGACAAAGTGAGGGATGCAAACTCGCTGGCGTTCGTCGACGGTGTGCCGATCTTCGAGCGTTTCTTCCTCGGCGATGAGTTCACAATTCGTGGTTACAACGTTCGGTCCATCAGCCCGATCGCCCCAGTCGATCAGTTCATCACTTCGCAAAATGTCGTACTAGCGGAGAACGCTTCGGGCGCTCCGGTAATTATCCCCAATTTACCGACTGCGGCGGCGGCGCTTGGCACGTTTACCGGTTTTTCGGGTTCGAACGTAGCGCGCTTGCCGCGTTCGTTTACTTCAGTCGGCGGCGACACGCAGGTGCTCGCCAACCTCGAGTATCGAATAGCGATCATCGGCGACACGGTGAGCCTTGCGGCCTTTGCGGATATTGGCAGTGCGTTCAACCTGCGAACCAAGACCGATCAGACGTTTTCGAGCGAGTTTCTGGACGACCAGCCGTTTCTCTCCACAGTCGGGGGAATTACCTGCGATCGGTTCCAGGTCGCGGGATTCCCGGTCCAGATACCAGTTAGCTTGAGTTCGCTTGCGCTGTGCAACAACCCGACGCTCGCGACCTCCGGGTTCTTCAGTCTGGTTGCGCGTGACAACCGCGTCGTGAGCCAGGCGGAACTCGAACTGGCGCGGAGATTGTCTGACAACGATCCGGTCACCGGCTTGCCGATTGGCTTCCAGCCAGTGTTCCTGCGTGGCCAGGCTCAGACCAACAGCGTGGTTCGATTATCCGAGAGTTTGTTCGATAGTATCGGCGACTATCGTTCGAGTTTGGGTATGGAAGTGCGGGTTCAGGTACCGGTCATCAATGTACCGTTTCGCTTGATCTTTGCGTATAATCCAAACGCCCGCGAGAATCAAGTTATCGACGGGTTTCCGTTCTTCTTCAACGAGAAAAAGAGAGTCATTCGCTTCAGTGTCGGGCGGACCTTTTAATTACTTGAGCCAACCAATCGCGGTTGACCAGGCACTAAGAGACACTTAAGGGTTC
>DATNJO010000622.1:0-4435 GCA_035603895.1 Pyrinomonadaceae bacterium | reverse complement strand
GCCCGGAGCGCGGTTATCGACCAGCCGGCCCTCAATCCTGCCGAGACGTTGTTGTCCTGGACCATACAGACTGCGAACCTTCTGCCGGTCGTCTTCGCTCAACGTGCGCTCGGTCAACGCAGGCAAACCAAAAGTGCCGTTAAAAGCCTGGCGGCTCTGCATCGTTGAACCGAGCACCGCGGAGTGTTCGAGACCAAGCAGATGACCGATCTCGTGCGTGAAAGTCGCTTCGAGATCGTAAGTGCCGGGCGTGCCGTCTGTGGAAAACTGCAACGCGGTGCCGTCTTCGGCTCGCGGCCGCGGGTTGATGCTGATATCGGCTTCGACGATTCCGCCGGTTTCGGGATTGAAAAAGACGCGCGTGCGGCCGGTGGTCGAATCGGAATTGAAAAGTTCGTTCTCAGGAGTGACGGCAATCGTCACGAGGTTCACGCCGTCGCCACCTTCAGCGGGACTAACGGACGTGGTGGCGGTCCAGGTCACGATAAAGTTGATGTTTGCGAGACTGGACCAGCGTGCAAGTGCGCGTTTCGCGGCGCCGACAACGTCGCTGTCCGGTTTGATGTTTGCGCCTGGACTGAGTAACGAATTGGAAAAAGCTATCGCGATGGTCCGTTTGGGCCAATGAATTCGCTTCGCTGTTTGCGGGACTGTGGGATCTACTTCAGAAGAATCGCGCGTCTCCAGCCGTTCTCCGGCTCCGAGAGCCAGGAACAAAGCCACACTCGCGATGATGGCGGCTGGATATTGCATCAAGTGCTTCCTGGAGAGGACTAGTTTTCAGCAAAGCAAGTGGCTTGGGGCTGGGGAGGCCGGCCAACGGGCGCATCGTACCACGCTTTGCCCCCCATGCTCGTAAAAATCTGAGACCCGAAACGCTTAACCCGCCGACGCGGCGGAACCCCACCGACGCAGTCGGTGGTGTATTTCCTACTCTCCCTACAAAGTACTGTCAACGCGCTCTGAATCCCACCGACGCAGTCGGTGGATCGTTCACGGTAGCTGTCAAAGTATGAAAGATCCACCGACTTGTGTCGGTGGGATTGAACTTTTCGGCCACCGGTTTAGTAGGCAGTGTCTGAAGCTAACCACCAACTTCGTTGGTGGGATTGCGAACAAAGTTTTAGTTGATCGTTATATGGGGCGCGGTTGCCGCCGGTCGACTGACGGTCTGGATGCCGCGCGCAAACGTCACCTGTATCGGAACGTCACCCGCGCCGGCCAGAGAAGCCGGCAGCGTAAAGTTAATGAAATCAAATCCGTGCATTTCTCGATTCGGTTGCACGGAGACAATCCCATCACCGGTAATCACGGTCGTGCCAACAGTCACCGCCGTAATCTCCGTGCGCGCGGCGAAACGCACACCGGTGACGCTCAACTGAATCACTGTCGGATTGCCATTGGTAGTGACGCTGAATGGTTCAGCCGTTCCCGTAACGGCGTTGACAGCTATCGCGCGCCCGTTCGCATCGCCGGTGGTACTGAAAATATCCGGCTGACCAGGCACGATATTCACGAGACCACGCAACTGCGTAGTGGCGCTTCCGTCGACGATGTTGATGACGACGTTTGCAACCCCGGTCGCCACCCCTGGCGGGATAACGAAAGTGATCTGTTTCTCTGCATTGCCGACGAAATAGAGACCGGCAGCCGCGCCATTAACAGACACGGAAACGCCGTTGAGTTCGATCGGCAGCGCGGGACTGCGCTGGGTTTCCGAAGCACAAGGCGTGTTTGGAACGGGACAAGCCTCCGCATTCGACGGCGCAAGTGCGATGGACGAGCGAACAATGGCCAACTCACCAGGCGCTAAACCAATAGGCGCTCCAGGCGTCGGACTCGGCGTTGGTGTCGGAGTAGGAGTTGGACTCGGAATCGGAGTTGCAGCAGCTACCGGCATGTTACTCGCGCCCGTAAAGAACGAAAGCGCCGCGCCGGATTGCGCTGTTGCTTGCGGACTCAACAGGTAGAACAGCTCGAGTGAATTGTCGCCATTGCCGCCGCCGAGATCGCCACCGCCGAGAAGAAACGCGGTACGCGTGCGCGTCTCGCTCGCTACCAGAATGATACCGCCGAAAAAGAAACTGGCAGGTACGTTCGTCAGACGAACAAAATTCTGCGAACTTGGCGCTGCTATCGGCGTCACAAAGAGCTGTGCTTTTCTTTGCACGTTCAGACCTTCACTGTCCTGCGCCTCCGGTGGGAGGGTGCCATTCGGACGGAAGTTCAAGGCAGACGTAAACATCACGCTCCCGGGTGTCAACGAAGAGTTGTAATCCGTGAACGTTGGGAAGTGAGTAATATCGGCAAAGATTGACGCACGCGGACCGATTTCAACGAACGAGTCGGTGGCGACCGTGTAAACAAAAGTGCCGAGAATCGTGTTGCTGGGCGCGGCATTCGATTTCGGATCGGTCGCGAGCGATTCGAAAGTGATGAAACCGCCGTCGCGGCTCAAACGCCGCCCGGGACTCAAAACATTCGTGTTGTTTGGCCCGTTCAGCGTGCGCGTAACCTGGCGGATATTGCTGATGGTCGAACCACTGAAGTCCGCAATAAAGATCTCCGCGTTCAAATCCGCGTTGCTAGTCGCGAGATTAGCGCTGGACGCAAAAGACACTACTGATCCGTTGGCAGATAAATTCGGATTACTCTGAAAGGTAAACCCGATTCCGGGAGTTGCGTCCTGTGTATTTGTGCCCTGGCTAAAAGTGCCGGCGCCAACGTTGTAAAAGAAGAGCTCGGGATTCCCGTCAGTATTGCCGACACCAGGCACAAGGTTGCGCGTAGAGATGAAAGCGATAATCGCCCCGTTGTCAGAGATCGTTGGCTCACGATTGTCATCGGCAAAGAACGGCGCCTTGGCGACCTGGGTTGCCGATGCCGGTTGTCCCGGGGTTGGCAGTCGACTGGCCGGAGTGTTTGTAATCTGCGTAAACGTGCCGGTGGTCAAATCCTGAGAAAAATCAGTTCCGAGTGTCAGATCGACGTCGGTGACCGCGGGCAAACGATAGATCCAGAGCTCAGTGTTTGCGTCTTGACCGAGTGTGCCTTCGGGGCCCTGGAAGTTTCCCGGATTTGGCGCGTTGGAACTGAAAACGATGATGTAGGAACGTTGGCCCCCAATTAACTGCGGCGCCAGCGTGATCATTGGCGACCGGTTAACGATCTCGATCTTGGTCGCCGTTGGATCCGCAGGTAGTGGCGTCGGAGTAGGAGTCGGCGTTGGACTCACCGTTGGACTCGGCGACGGACTCGGTGTCGGCGTTGGCGACGGTGTCGGTGTCGGATTGGGAATGTTCTTCGTGTTTGTTAGCTGGAAAATGCGTCGCTGGGCGTAATCGGCCAGGAAAATCTCGCGGTTTCCGTCAGCGTTGTTCTTGTTGAAGGTTGCGATATCGGCGTTCGAAGTGAAAACGACAAACCGGCCGTTCGCAGTCATGTCCCCGAGAGTAGTCGTAAACGCGGTGGTTGGAACGTTAGTTAATTGAACCGCGAAGGGATCCGGCGTCGGGGTAACGGTTTGGGCCGCGGCGGAGGAAAGCGACCCGCCGGCGAAGATACACACGATACTGGCGCACACGAACCAGAAAACTTGCTTCACGAAATCCTCCGCGATAAAGACGTAGATAACAGCAGATTATTGGCCCTCGGGGAGCTGAAGAGGGGTCATTCTAAGCATTACCCCTACGCTACCGCAAGCATCGCAACCTCAGGAAAGAGCGTTTGTAAAGCCTGCCGCAAACAACAGGGTCATAATTCCCAGCAGGAACACGAGCAAAACCCTGGTAGCCTGTTCTGTATGTTTCGAATTCGCGCCCAAGCTCAGGGCGATGAAGACGGGAAAGAACCCCATCGAATAGCGCCCCAGAGACTGCGTCACGCCGGACGAAAGTGGAACAACGACCGACATGAGGGTGTAGAGCGCCAGCGCCCATTCACGCCGCTTGGTAAGAATGTAGATGCAAATAAAACAGAGCACGGCAGCCCCGGTACTCAACAAATAGATGTTCCACGGCTCGGCGATAACATGAGGCGGGGACAGGAACCTGACGAGTGGCCAAAGAAAAAAGATCGATGGCTTCCGGCCCCAGGCTTCGGCTGCGTGCTTGAACGCCAGCGCGTCCCCGCTCAGCCACCACGAATAAAACATGTACGCAAACAGGCCGAACGGGATCAGCAGCAAACCCAGGATCTTCCGGACGTGCAACGAGCGATACATCTGCCAGCTCAAGACCAGTAACGACGGCAACAGCAAAACGCCCGTGAGTCTGGTAGCTGAAGCTAACAGACCGATTAAGCCCGCGGTCCACCAGTGCTCGCGCTTCGCAGCGTAAAAACTCGCCACCGTCAACAGCACGAATAATGATTCAGTCAGAGGTATGGAGAAAAAGTAACTGAAGGGGAACACGGCCAAATAAAAGATGGCCCGGCG
>DATNJO010000621.1:0-6989 GCA_035603895.1 Pyrinomonadaceae bacterium | reverse complement strand
GCGTCGCGAGACAGCAAGTCCGGGTGTTTCATCGCTACTGCGGCATACGGATCGGACATCGAGCCTGAAGTAATATGGTTTCGACTCTTTCGAGATCATGTCCTAATCAATTCCACCGCCGGCACCACATTTGTTCAGTTTTATTATAGGTTCGCACCATCAGTTGGTTCAGCTATTTCAAAAGTCAATTGGCTCAGAGTACTTGTCAGACTTTTCATACTCGAACCGATGCTACAGATTGTTAAAGCGATTCTTGCTCACTACGATTCTTCCGCTAAGATCAAATAATGGTCACTGTAAGGGTCATTCGACGGAATTTAGGTAAAGCCGCCGAGGGGCAAAAGGTCGCCTTGGGAATTTATAATGCGGTTACGCGAGGGGAATGGACTGATTCAAAAGGTCAAGCTCATTTCGACGTGAAACCAGATTACGGAAAAGTGTTTGTGGAAGGCTCCAAAGTATATGAAGGTTATTTGAGTGGCTTGATCGTAGTCAACATCAACTGATTGTAGACCCTTTCTGCACAAAGCGCCTCGCCGAATCATGATTAACCCCGAACGATCGTTATAAACTGAACAGCCAGTAAATAATTTGCTCCCCGGCTCACCTCACACTAAAATTCCCGCCAATGAAAGCCATATGGACAGTTGGCGCATCAGGGTTCCGCGCAAAGAGCCTCAAATCGGACGGTCATCTGATAACAGAAGATTCCGTTTTCCCAACTACAGCGCCTGGCGGCGCTCCCAAACGGAATCGCTGTTATCAAGACGCCCGCTGTTTTATCGATTCTCCCCCTTGCGCCCACTTCGCTCGCGCGCTCGGCGCACCTCGCACCGCTCACTACGCTACGCCCCCGCTGGGGGCTGGCGCTGCTTGGTTACTGCTCGTTTAGCGGACCCTATGGACCAGCCACTGCTTCGTTGCGCGGTTGGTTAGCCCACGTCGACGTGGAGCCTTGTTGGTCTGTAAGGAGAACCGTTCCAGATAGTTGAACCGAATAGCAGCCAACGCACTGTAACCCATGCGAGTGAGGATAGCGCCGCGACGATCCGAATGTTGCACAAACATATCCGCAGCAGTATTTCGCAATTCAGAAGCCGTCACCACTCCACCTAGCACCTTAAGCGACGCCCTTCGCACAACGTCGGTAACATAGATCTTAGTCACCGGTTTGTGACAGCGCGCGTTTCCCTCGCCGACCAGGAAGTGCTGTTGCTGAGCCACCTTCACGATTGTGGAACGCTTCTCATAATACCGTTCCAGAATTGGCCTAAGCCAGATTAACGCTTTCGGAGGAAACGTGATCTTTGACTCTTTGCCTGTGACCGAACGCTTGCCCCGTGTTAACGGGGGCAACGGCAATTCGAGGTATTCGAAGTGTCCCACTTGAGAATCATCTTTTGTCTGTGAAGGAATTCTAAGGTTTCGCAAGTCCCCATTCGTAAGCAGGTGAAAGATAATAAAATACAGCATCACAGCTTCCTCCGGATCGGCGTCAGGCGCAATGATGTAAGCGCAAAGCTTCTCAACAACTGAATCATCATATCGCCTGATCGCTTCTGCGATCTCGACCATTTCACCGCGTTCGTTGCGTATCGTGAACGCTTTCGACCCTCCGCACACGATGGTCGTAAATGGATTCGAAGTTACTAAACCGTGAAGCTCGGCCCAATCAAAGAACGTCCGCAGATTTGTGATGACACCACCGAGTGATCCACGCGTGAGTCGCCTAACTCTTATATATGAGTTAAGCCCGACGCATTCAGTGTTAGCGCACTTCCTGCTCGATCCCGCAGATTCAAACGGAACGCGCTTGTGACACTCCGTGCACTCAAATTGCCACAACATAGTCTCTTGATACCTCGCTATCAGCGATGGCCCAATCTGAGCGAGCGAAGTTGTGTTATGAGTTACGCAAAAGTTCAGAAATCGTGTGACCGCATTGATTCTCTCAATCATCGTCTGAGGGCCAACAGTGAGTGGCTGTGGGTGTTGAGCCGCCTTCACGTCGGGATTGACCATTCCGTTTAAGAGCCACTGCAGAAAACCGGCAACCTGATCTATAAAGATAGCGGGTGAACGTTGTAGAGATCGACGTAATCCGTTTTCGTGTAGATACGAACCGCGCTCCTGCATTTCACCTCGCGCAGCAAGTAGGTCGCCTAATTCGAATAAGCACGAACGAATGAATCCGATTTTTACAGGATTAGTCTGACCTAATCGCGGTAGCGCTTTGTCAATCGCATCACACGTTAAGACTTCAGGAAGTTCATATGTCTCCAGGAAACTGGCGAATGCCCGCAAACGCCTAAAATCTCTTCCTCGTATATTCGTAAGACCACTATCGACTCCCTCCCAGTCGATTGCTGAAACGAGTTGCGCCCAATAGCGTTGATTCTGCGGAAAAGGGGACTTGTACGTATTCACGAACTCTCTCAATGCTGTAACTGCTTGACGGTCGTCATGATGCAGTTCGCATCGTTGCGATTCCTTACGATCGATTTGCTTATCGCAACCTGGATACACGCACTTCGCGTCCCCGAGTCTTCGTCTCTCGTCGCAGACGTAACAAATCCTCTCTCCCTTTTTCCATCCCGGCTTCTCTTTCCCACATGAGATACATACGATGGTTTTTTCTCTCACGGACTTCCTCCAATTGCGCCGGTACTCGTTTCGATGGCAGTTGCGACAATGCGCAGGATCAGAGATGTACGGGTAGTCGATAACGCCGCATGCCGCACACGTTATTTTCTCTCTAACTAACGTCTTCAAGCAGCCATGACAAATTGCGGAATCTGGTTGTAACTGGAACCTCGATTGGTTGCACGCGTCGCAGTGCATCCTTGGAAGATGATTGCGCGCACACTTAGGACAGACGTCAAACCATGACTGGGTTTGGCGAGCGCGATTGCAAATCTGGCAGATTATGGAACGTCTTATCGGGTGTGACATACACTTATCTCCAACATGCAGGCCGGCCTGCTGCGAGCATTTCGCGCGGACGTTGCTGTTTTCGTAGCGAGTTTATATGGCTCTAATTACGACGAGAATTTTCGCGCATCAGGAAAGTAGCTTGCGAAATCCAGGTCGGAGTTTTTGCGCCCAGATTTCCCATACTTACTGTCGTTATTCCTGACGCCTTCACGTGTTTCGCTAATAGGATTAGCGGTCCTAAGCGCGCGCGGTTTGTTTGCCGGCGAGTTGTAAACCCGCTCAGGTACTACTTCGACGAAGTCGTTCAGACAACAATGAAACGCGTTGCAGAGCGCCTCGCTCGTCTCGAGGCGGATCATCTTGGGTTGCTCATTAAAAAGATCGCAGACCGCTTGTATGGAAAGCACATACCCTGTGCGAATGCGCACCAGCTTACTGACTTGGGATGCGCTGGTAATTCCGCGTTCTTCCAGGCACTCTCGCAACTTCCATTTAATAGGCATTAGTTTTTCCCCTTCTCTCAATGTATGGATCAATGAAGATATCGATGAGGTCACCTTGTTGTTCCTCGACGTCTTCATCTGTAGCAATGAGGTAAGGGGCAGCCGAACTCGGAAAACTGTGACCGAGATGCTTAATCACTTTGCGGTACGCCAACGGATTTTTCTGAAGCTTGTTAGTTGCAAACGTACGGCGCAGGTCATGAGGCCTTAGATCCGGTGGTAATGGAAGGCCGAATTCGATGGCGCGCTTCACTATCCTCTGAAACACTTTCCAATACGCAAAGGTTGTGAGCCGAACGCCATCTTCACTAAGAAACACGTAGTCAGAGTTTGGAGATTTTGGAAACAGTGGCCGGAAGAATTTCAGAAAGGTGCTTAATACTTCACTTGCCAGGGGCGTAAGAGGAACCCACCGCAGCCGTTTGCCGCCGTACGCCTTGCCTTTGCCATACAACCTGATCCTACCGTTGAGTTCATCGATATCGCTGCTTTCCCCCTCCGAACGGATGGCAAGCAGCTCACTACTGCGTGCTCCAATTTCGGCTTGAAGGATTATGGCCGTGTAGTTTCGCGCGGCAACGTGCGGCTGCGGGTGATTCCGCAGATATTCGAGTCGGAGGAACTCAAAAAAGTCGTCTCGCAACTCCGGCGAAAGGGCGTAGCGTTTCTTACGTGGCCTGTCTGCGGCATGAATCGGCAGATCATACTTAGTCAACGATGTGACTAGTGGTCCGTATTTCTCGGGCAGGCTCACTTGACTGCTACCGGGAAGGTTTGGTTTTGCCACCACGTAGTCGCAGAACCAACGCAGAGCACTCATGTATTTACGCCTGGTTGCCGGTGCTACATCGTCCTTCAGCAACGATGAGATGATCAGACTAACGTAATGCGATCCACGAGATGGGTTGAGTAGGTCCCATACTATGAGATGTCTACGACCAGCAGGGTGAGTTGAGTCGGCAATCTCGAGGCGGCGAAAGACTGTTTGCAGTTCAGCTTTCCGGCGAACGGTTCCTTCAACACTGCAACCACGAAATATACAGTTTTGAATGTACTCTTCTATCTTATTCTCATGATCTGCAAACTGTTCTTCCCAGGGAATCTGATGCGCTTGCGTTTCTACTTCTTCAATCTCTGACGTGTTTACTTTACTCATACAACATGGCTCCTGTTTGTTTTTCTAAATCAACCGTTAGTTGATTTTTCAAGTGGCACTTGATCGTCTCTTTTTTCGTAAGCTCAAGATTTAGACCAGTTTGTCCGAGAAGTTGACTTCGCTCTTCGAGTCAATTTCTCCAATCGAATGTGGACTCTGTCTGGTGCTTTCAAAGCCTGCGAATCCATGTTTTTCAACCGCACTTGTTTCTTCGTTGAGTCGAGACGTGATCAATGTCGCTGCCGTTTGTGTCTACAAAATGTATGCCATGGTTAGGTTCGAGGTTTTCAACCCTCTCGAGTGCGTGAGTGACATAAGGTCAAAACTTTCACAATGAGTGCTAAATATCGGTGTAGAACCGCATCTTATGTTCATTGGAGTTATGGACCATGGCTCCTCGAATTTCTGAGTTTTCCTTTGCAAGAAAACTGGCATGTGTGCTCGATCGAACTGCGTGATGTATGCGATCGCGCACACCTCCTCCCAACGACGTGGTTTGAGAACTACGATCGGCTAACAAGCAGAAATCGCGGTTGGGCCACCTTTAGGCCACTTTTAGCGGGCTTTTCTGAACTCAAACCGAAACTAAGACAAAGTTGATACTCTCACTTCGGAGTACCCTGTTAACGCGGCACACGATATGCCCTACAAGATTACGCGGTCGTATGAAGGGCGACTTCGCAGAATGATTCGAAGCCGCGAGGAGCTTAATTCAGAAGAGGACCGATATTGATACCGAGTCGTCGCTGATGATCATTCGCTGCTCATGACAACGGTCCTCAAAAGAAGCGCCTGCAGCTCGATCTCGCGTCATTTGACATCGCTTGGCAAAGCCAGTTGTTGGCAATTGCCGACATTGGACCGTAAAAAAGGTATCGGCAAATGCCAACAAGGCTTCTGCTTAGGGGCAACCAGCAGGCTGTTTGGGCCATTGGACCTAATAGAATGCTGGTCCCGTAACCCTTGCCCAACCCTCTCAGATAAGAGCTTGGACCTGTGTAGTCGAATCAGAATTCGACTCGCTTAACTTGGCGCCTTTTCGGAGCCGCATTGGTCCATTACAAGTCGTATACCAGTAGTCGGCATGTGGACTAAGGGAACCAAAGAGGCATTAGTGATGCACGATGCATCAGTGAGCAAACAACAGGGCGTTGCAAAATGTAACAGTGTTATGAGCGTAAGAAACCGAACTAAGATCTTAAAGGAGTACCAGCGTGAGTACCGAAGTTAAAGACGACCTCCTCGGTTCACTCGATGAACGGATTCGACGGATTTCGAAAGAAGTCTTAGTGGAGCACGAGGCAAGGGAACAGCAATCAGGAAATTCGTCGATTGTCGATTCTGAAGATGAGAAATTCGCCGTCACTCTGCGACGCATTATGGCGAAAGAGTTCGTCTCCATTAAAGAGACTGCACTACTGCTGAATTGCTCAGACGGTCATATTCGAAATCTCGTCGGTAAGGCGCAAAAAGGTAAAGCCTCACATCCCATCCCATTTCTTGATCTCGATGGCGTCACGGTTTTCCCTCGTGTGAAGTTGCTCGAGTGGGCCGAGCAGCCAAAGAAGAAGCTGCGAGCAGTCAGCTAGCGTTGCTACGGATTTCTCAGAAGCGATACACTCCTGGTCGCTTCTTTCCGACCGCGACCCGAAGAAAGGAGCTTCTGATGTACATCAGAAAAAGAGGTCAGTTTTACCACTACGAATTCTTTGTCAACGGTACGCGGTATGCCGGGAGTTTTAACGGAAAGAACGGCGCCAAAACCGCCGCTAACAAAAAGGAAGCAACCGAATTCGCGTACCAGGAACGTCGCAAGGTACTCGATGGCACTTTCCGCGATGAAATGGAGCGGGAGGAATTGAAAGACTTTGTGACTTTCGTCGACAAGGTTTACTTACCATTTGCTCGCGAGCATCACTCGTCTTCGACGCATGATGAGTTCCGTTGTGAGGTCATGAAAGAATACTTCAAGACCAAACGTTTCGACGAAATCACGATGATGCTCGTAGTCAAATTCATCAACGAACGGCTGAACAGCGATACCGTCAGGAGGGAGGTGCTCGATAACGGCGACGCTGTGAACAAGAAACGAAGTCCCACGACGGTCAATAAAGAGGTCACGCTACTGTCATCGATTTTCAGAATGGCTATTAAAGAGAAAGTTGCCTCAGCCAATCCGTGTGAGGAACTGCCAAAGTCCGTGCGGGCTAAGATACCGGCCCGTCGGAAACGGAATCGTCGTCTCTCGCTAGAGGAGGAGAAGGCGCTATTTAATATAGGACTCGTCGGCAGACGTGAATACTTGCGAGCGATCACGGTGGTAGCTCTATGCACGGGGATGCGTAAAGGCGAGTTGCTCAGGCTCAAGCGTGGTGATCTGAACTTTGGTTCAGTAA
>DATNJO010000620.1:0-3396 GCA_035603895.1 Pyrinomonadaceae bacterium | reverse complement strand
TTCCGAATGGAGTAGGTGTCGATCACGCCGAAGGAATGACGTTGCTTAGCGATCCAAAGCGCCTCTTGGTCGTGTACGACAGTCCGGGTGAGGAGCGAAAGATCAGTGATAGAGCGGTTAAAGCGGATGTGTTCGAGCTTTAGTAGTTTCAAGTCTCTGCGGCTCTGTGTCTCTGTGGTTATTTTGCGAGCATTATCGAACCACAGAGGCACAGAGAACACAGAGAAGAGTTCCTATTCAGGCGTTAGCTCCGACGTCAGGATCGCGCCGTTAAGACTCGGAATCACCGCGGAAATCTTCAACACTTTCCGGGTTTCCTTATCGATCCAAACAGTCTGTTTGTCAGCCTCGTTGTCGGCGGCGAGTATCTCCACCTTGTAAGCATTGAAAGTACCTGCTGGAACAGTGACGCTTTCCGATCCAAGCACCTTCAACTGTTTGATCTGCGGTTTCTGTTTTTGCACGTCGAAATTGCGAAAATTCAGACTGTAACCATCCGCCAAAGGAAGGGAAGCGATCACTTCAAACGTGCCGGCGCCGTCCGCGAACAACGCACCGCCGGGATCCGCATTGATCGGTGTAGCTTGCCCATTCATCGTCGTTGCGCCGCTCAGTTTGCTCGGCGTCACGTCCATCTCGATCGTCACTGGACCTTGCTTGATGTAGCGACGCTTCAACAGCAAGCTTCCTTTTTCGATCGTACTGACGTCGACAATCGGGCCTTGCGGAGTCTCCGCGGTTTCATTGACGGTCCATGCACCGTTTTCTTCCTTGATGTCTGTCTTTACCTTAAGTGGAATTTCCTGTCCGCCGAGAGCGATCGAAGCTTTGTAGTTGTAAGTACCCGGCCGCAGGTCCACCGCAGGCTTCGGCAGGTCAGCATTTGCCGTGACCAGCTTCGGCATCATCACCGTTTTCACGTCGACGTTTATTTCGTTCAGACGTTGGGACACTTCAGGAGTCATACTTTCCTGGTAACGTCCGCCGAGATACTTCGCGAGAAACTTTTCTCCACTCGCAAACATCGCCATGTTGTTTACCGGACGAGCAAAACCGTGACCTTCGTCAGGCGCCACCATGTACTCGACCGGAAAACCTCGATCTCTCAACGCGATCACGATCTGATCCGACTCGCGTTTGTTGACGCGCGGATCGTTAGCGCCCTGAATCACGAGTAATGGAGTTTTGATTTTCAAGGCCGCAGTTAACGGCGACTGGCGCAATAACTGCGCCTTTCCTTCGGGCGTGTTTGGATCGCCCATGCGCTCGTAGAAAAGCTTGCGAATCTGTTCCCAGTATGGCGGAATCGATTCGAGCAGCGTGATTAGATTTGATGGTCCAACAATCGAAACGCCGGCCGCGAAAACGTCAGGTGTAAACGCGACTCCCGCGAGCGTTGCGTAGCCGCCGTATGAGCCGCCCATGATTCCCACGCGCTTCGGATCGGCAATGCCTTCGGCGATGAGATACTTCACGCCCCAGGTTATGTCGTCCTGCATTTTGTCGCCCCACTGTTTGTTTCCGGCGTCGATAAACTTCTTGCCGTAACCAGTCGAGCCGCGGAAATTCGGCTGCAAGACTGCGTAGCCGCGATTGGCGAGAAACTGTGAGAAAGCGTTGTAGCCCCAACTGTCGCGATACCAGGGACCACCGTGTGGAACGATCACCACGGGAAGATTCTTGGGTTCGACGCCTTTCGGCAACGTTAGATAAGCCGGGATTTCCATTCCGTCAGACGATTTGTATCGCACCGGCTTCATCGGAGCGAGATCGGCGCGGTTCAGCTTCTCGCGCGACTGATATTGAAGCGTCAATTTCTTCGTGGTGCGATCGTAGAGATAGACCGAGCCGGGATCTGTATCGGCATTTGCGACGACGATCCATAGCTTTTCATCTTTGGTTGACGAGCCGAAACCGATCTCCTTGCCGGGAAGTTTTTTCTGCAAGTTTTTGTAATCAGCTTCGAAGGCTTTGTCTTTCCAGTAGATTCGTTCGCGTTCGTCGTCGTAGGTGGTGGCGATTAGCGAATCGGTAACTTCCGAGAAGGTCGCGTTGCCGAAGTCAACTCGCTTCAAGGGATCCGTTTCAACCAACTCTTCTTTACCGGTGGTGGGATTCAACAGCTCGAGGCTAACAAGGTCTACGCCGCTGCCCTTGTTCGTCTGGAAGTAAACTCGTTCGCCGTCCTTGTGATAACGAACTGGTCCACACGACTCAAACACGTTGCAACTGTAAATTTTCGTAAACTTGTCGGCGTCAACGCGCAACACTTCCGTGTCGCCGTTCTCAGCGGATCGGGTTGCGAGTCGCAACTGGTCTTTGAGATCGAAGAAGAAGGCAGTGATGCGTTCGGTGTTCTTGCGCATCAGCGTGCGTTCGCCGGTGGAGATTTTTACTTTGTAGAGATCGTGCCAGGCGGCGTCGCGATCGTTGAGACCGACGTAGATCGCGTCGGGCTCGCTGCGAGGCACCGAATAGATCGATGCGCGCACGCCTTTCGCCTCAGTAAGATTTCGCGCTGCCGGCACGTCTTGGCCTGAAGCCGGTGCGTCAGCAGGATTGACGGCGTAGACGTTGTAATTCTCATCACCGGCCTGATCCTGCACATAGAGGATGTACTTTCCGTCGCGAGACCAGAAGTAGCCGGGGATTGGCCGCTTGGTATCGGCGGTGATGGGTTTCGCGTTCGTGAACGGCTCGGCGGTCTTCTTCACCCAGATGTTGCGGGTGCCTTTGTACGGTTTGATAAACGCGATGAAGGCTCCGTCCGGCGAGATCTGCGCGCCGGCAATTTCCGGATCGCCGAAGAAGAGCTCACGGTCAATAAGCGGCGGACTCTGTGCCCAAACCGGCGCTGCGAGCGCGAGCGTCATGAGGATTGAAAGTATCAGCAAGCCGACAAAGGATCGGCGAGATTGGCCGATTGAGCGCATAAACACCTCTTTCGTTTGATGGGGTTTTGATGGGTTTATTTTTTGCAAATGAACAGTTCTCTACGCACGGGAAGGTCTCAGGGTTTCATACTCTGACAACGCTGCCCTATTGACATGTGTAGCGCAGGCGCGTAGACTCAGCCCGCTTTTCAGTACTGTCACTAGCGAGAGTGTTACTCCTCCGAGCACTCCGAAGGTCTCGACACCCGCCCCTGACAACTCAAAAGTATTAACAACAACTCAAGCATTTAAGAACAAGGAATATCCTTATGGAGTTCCTCTCACGTTTTCCGGGGCTCACTACTGTGGCACGCAGAACCTCGCCGCAAGCCCCGGTATTGAAGAACCTATTTCTCGCTACCAGGAGGCTGCTATGTCAGGACCGCGACGCCGAGATTTCCACTCACACACAATCACAACCAAAACTCTCATTAGCATAACTTTACTTCTTATCGTGGTGGTG
>DATNJO010000619.1:0-16952 GCA_035603895.1 Pyrinomonadaceae bacterium | reverse complement strand
ACGTAGTTGAGGGCGCCCCTGGCACCTACTCCCTGCGTTTTGCTCGGTTTGAAATGAGTTCTCTCGTCGCCAATCTTTTCCGGCAACCAATTCGTGACGACTCAGTAAGGCGCCGCCAAACGATTGCAAGTTTCATGACCGGGCAAGGAAACAGAGCGTTAGTCTGTTTCCCACCAGAGAAGCTCGCGTTGTTACAACCTGCAGTGGGTCAAGATACCGTCGAGACAGAACGGTCTGATATTTACGGTCTCGGAGTCATTGTATGGCAACTATTCTTTGGACCGTTTCCAGAGCACGTGCTTCGTGACGCGTTCGGCACGAATGGCGAAAGGCTTAATTCTCAAAGTGCCCGAACTATTCAGCGTCACATGCGAACTGAATTGCGCGGAAAGGAACTTCCACCAGCACTCGCCGAGATCATCCGGAATATGATTGAAGAGGACAGCAGGTCCCGCCCTACATCTGCTCAGGTTTGTGAGCAATTGTCACAGAACTACTCAGCTTTTGTCGCTCAGTGGCTTCGTGGCACAGACAGGACACCATACTTGCTCGGAGTCATGTCGAAGAAAAGCGATCACACCGTTGGTGCGTGGAAATGGACCGCACATAAACCGAGCACACCCGTTGGTCGGCGTCAGCTCCTTGACTTGGTCGCAGAGGAAGCCAAGGGAGCACGCCTCGTTTACAGTGAAACTGGCTTTACAGGGCGAGATATCGGAGTCGTTTCTGAGGAAGCAGGAGATGCCAAATATATAATACTCGGAAAGAAAGGAGCTTGGTTCTGCGCTCCATATTTTAGAACTGGCACACGTCAAACTCTTGATCAAATCCTTAATGTTCGCTTTGTCATACCCAAAGAGCGGGCAACCGACCTATATGATGCCGAGTGGTCGCAGCATTTACCACCGTGCGAAGTGATCGACGTTGAGACTATGGTCACAGAGACGATTTTGGCTAAGCGCGAGGGCAGACCAAGTTGGACAAACACTTTAAGCGCATCCCAGCCTCCGGAAGACCATTGCGTTCATGATCGTATTTTTCTAGACGCCCTAGAATGGCTGCTGACCTTTCAGCAGGTTGAACTTCAGGCGCGGGAATACGCTTTTGTCAAAGAGTGGGACGACGGGGCATTTGCGTTGCTTCGTTTCGATCAAGAACGCGACCAACACCGGGAAGAAGGTGGAGCTTCTCGCCTCTTCGCTTTCTATTCGAATCTTAAAGGGACCCGCCCTACCTTCGCACCGTTCTTCAGTTCGGATGCCTTGCGCGAGCAGTCGCCACAACTCGAGGTCGCAGCCGACTACAACGGAAGACCCAATCGATCAACAACACGAATCGTGACTATTCAGGCTCAAGAACGGGATGACGCATTTACCGTCAAGAGAGAGCGTGAGAACGATCCAATTCCCGTTCGTGGTTGGATCCGACCTCAAGCTGATATTGGAACGGAGATTGCTCTTTTAAGGCAACGAACGGCCTACGATGAGATTCGCGTACTACCTGGATTGATCGACCAGCTAACAACCCCAGAAGCAATCCAAGGATTCTCGCATTATTGGGATCAGGCACTCGAAGGACTTTCAGACGAGGGTTCGGTTGATGGCAGACCGATCGGTGCGAAAGCCCGTTTACTGGAAATGCTCACTCTTCAACCTTTGTATGCACTCCTTGGCCCTCCAGGGACGGGAAAGACAGAATTAGTGGCCAGAAATATTGCCGCATATCTGGCGCACGACCGAGCGGCGCGTATCCTTGTTTCGGCTCAATCCAATTACGCTACCGATAATCTTTTCGAACGGCTAATCCAATTGATCACAGCCAGCAGTTCATCAATTGGCGCTGAGAATAGGCCGATTATGTTCAGAGCCACTTCGCGTGATTTCGATCCTAAGAAGATCAGTAAACCAGTTCAAGAACATACTTTAGACAAGGTGGCAGCTCAGGTAACGGAAAGTATCAGAAGACATTGTCAAAACCAGATGAGAGAGCTCGGAGGTGAATTACAGACAATAGTTCAAGATTGGCTAAGCAGACTTGACAAAAGCAAGCTTGAAATTCGCGAGCGAATACGACGAAGCGCCAACGTGGTATTTGCCACTTGCAGTGGTGCAACTAAACAAAATGTGTCATCCGGCCGACAGTTTGGGTACTTCGATTGGGTATTTGTGGAGGAGGCAGCCAAAGCTTGGCCGACTGAGATCATTATCCCTCTCGTGAGAGGCTTTCGCTGGACTTTAGTCGGCGATCATAAACAGCTGCCGGCACACCGGCGCCGAGAAGTTGAAGACTTCCTGAGAAAATGTGCGCGTTCAATCGATCCAGAAATCAACGCGCATGGTAAACGAGCTGACGAATACGTGAAAATTTTCGATCTGTTCGCGAACCTCTTTGAGGGGTTTAACCAATCAGAAAATAACACACCACCGCCGGGGGAACTTGTTCGCCCAGTGGGGAAACTGCAACGGCAATTTCGGATGCGGGAGGACATATGTACTCTCGTAAATACTTTTTACGAAGACCCATTAGAAACTCATTCGGCAGCCGAACGTCCAACACTAATAGAACATCCGGCTTGGACCCGCGGAAGCGCCGTCGTATGGCTCGATACGGATGGATTTCCCGATTGCAAGGCGTCTGGAATGTGGCAGAACCGCGGTGAGGCCAAGCTTCTTTTAAAGGTATTGGACAGTCTCAAACCGTTTCCGGACAAATTACTGTACGCGAGCGAAAAGCGCTATAAAGATCCGCTGGCTATCATAACACCTTACAATCAACAAAAGCGGCTCATTACATCTGAAATACTTGGTTCCAAGTTCAAAAGGATATTGGATCTGGATCAAATCCTTCACAACGTGCACACCATCCAAGGACGCGAGGCTGAGGTTGTAATTGCCTCATTGGTCCGCACGAACACTGAGGGAGAGACCGAAACAGAACGAATTGGTTATCTTGCGACTGATTCTATTATCAACGTCCTATTATCGCGTGCGCGTCGCCTGCTGATCATTATCGGACACTTTGAGACGTTTTTTGAGTCGCGCGGATTTGAAACCTCCGGTTCTTCCGAGGAAACAGTGTCCAACCGTCCGAAGGATCGGTTTTGGAGTCAAATCTGCAGCACCGTGCTTCGAAAACGGTGCATAGTTAAAGCCACGACGGTTTTTGACGCAGCAGAACACGAATGAGTTCGCAACTTAGAATTTTCCTCCCATGCGATGTTTTTATGGTGAGGGTTAGATTCGGCTCGGGATCAGAAGTAACTGAGCTCGAGCACTTGTTTTTGCGTGCTGTCCGTGCCGGTGAACACAGTATCTCTGCGCTTCAAGACTTGTTCGGATTAACAGAACGCATGGTTCATGACGTTTTGTTTGACCTGTGGAAGATTGGATACTTAGTCATTAGCTTTGATCGAGGCGAGATATTTCTCGCAGGCGAAGCCGCAGCATGGGCCGAGGGTAAAAGTGAGCTATTACGTCTTGCATCGCTTGAAGCGGAAGACACCCGCCAATTAATGATAGATCGTTTCGTCGGCCACGTGTTCCCACTGGAGGGAGAATCCAGTTCACCAAACCTCTATCTAGTCACCCCGGAGATTCTAGGTCCGCTGCCGCTATCTGAAGCGACAACAGAAAAACTCGTCGCGGCATTGGGCCGTGTAGCTGGTAAGGAGTCACCCAACGGAGTGGGTGTAAAGAAAGTGTTGTCAGCTTATATTCCGTTTAATGATGATGAGAGTGTAGGGGGACGGCGCTGGTATGGCATTGACGTGATAGCCTCAATAGCCCAGGATACCTCTCGGTTTGCAGCTCATGTCGTGACTACTCGCCACCTACCACCTGGGGTCAGACATTCGATCGAACGAGAACTTGGCCGACTGGTTGCCGAACGACCAGATCATGCACTATCGAAAGCTTTGCTTTCTCATGCAAGTGGGAATCGGTGGAGGCCTCGAGAGCCCAAGAGAGCACTCGCACTCCTACAGAAAAGGTTGAGTGAGGTTTCGACCGTCAGTCTAAGTGATTGCATCAGCTTAGATCAGGAACTACGAGTTGAGGCAGGTGACCTGGCCGCCGAAATTGAAGAGCGTAGAATTGCTGAAGCGAGTGTACGTATCGTAGCCGGTTCTGAAGAGCATGATGAAATCGTACAGCATTTAATTAAAAACGCGAGACATCAGATTGTAATTTCGTCACCGTATGTGTCAGAAAGAGGGTTGGCAAGGTTACGACATACTCTCTCCGAACGCATGGGAGAGGGTGTTCGTGTTTTCATGATATGGGGCTTGGCTAACGTAGACGCGACAGAGGCACACCTGTCTCTGAGCACTCAAGCGCGTGACATTATAAATGGCTTCGACGCGAGATTTCCAGACCATTTCTTCTGGACTTATTTGCCGAGCCGAACGCACGCAAAAGTGATTGTGCAAGATGATCAGCGAGCCTTGATCACAAGTCTGAATATTCTGGATCCATCACACCCATCTGTGGTGGAAGTGGGGAGTCTCATTGAAGGACATTCTCCAGACGCCAGTCCTGCAATTATTTCGAACCTTCTTTTGTGGGCTCGACGCACGTACCCGATTTATCAAGACTCGCGAGCCATACTATGTGCTATTCCACGGTCTAACTCTCGCAACGATTCTACCGAAGCGCAAGTACAAATACATGTGGAGTTTCCACCTGAACCTCCGGAAGTGTTGCGATCGGCTCAAGCTGGGGTATCGCGCGCTGCAGCTAACGTTTGGCTAAATGAATGGCGCTCGTTCACCGAACGTATGCAACAGGAACTATACTACGGTCAAACCGCAGCACAGCTAATCATAGACGAAGAGCATACGCGCATAATAGAAAACGCTCTTGCGACAACGAGAAAACGTCTACTCATCATATCTGACAGAATTTCTCCAGAGGTCGTTACGAAGGAGTTCATGGCAAGAGCAGTAAAACTGTGCAAGAACGACGTTCAGGTCCGATTTGCGTTTCGTCGGTTTGTTGGGGATTCGCGAGCTGAGGAACATACTAAACAGATTCTCGAGGAAGCCCGTTTAGCTTCGGAGGAACGTTTTAGTTGGGTACAGATCAATACACATGCAAAAGCGATAATCGCAGACGACTCTGCCGTTATCACAAGCTTCAACCCGCTCTCATTCGCAGGCGCGTTTCCCGAGCAATGGGCCGCATTGGGGCGAAGACAAAGTTCAGAATTGGGAGCCTTGTGCACAGGTCTTGGAGCTGCCGATTCGGTGATAGCAGCGCTCGAAAGGTGCTGCCCAGCAGCAGTTTTAGACTTCGTACGAAGTTCTTCAGAAACTTCAACAACTGACATTATTGCCGAGGAACCGTCCGAAGATCTGTCCAAAATGGTCGTATCCGCCTTAGCTGGCGGCGAAAATGCCGAAGTTCCTCTTAAGGATGTATTTGGACAGTCGGACCATCCTTGGGAACTGCTTGAGCAGGTGGCAACAGGTTTAGAGGCTGACGCTCTACGCAAAACGATCGCGACGTGTATGGCTGTGACCGGCTCCTTCTCTAATCAGCCTGGCGATGAACGGTGGCTGCGTCGACTGGCTGAAACATCATGGACCCGCTTGGATCCATTTGAGACAGCTTTGGTCATTGCTGCGCTTCAGAATGAAACACCAGGCTCCATTCCCGCGTTAGAAGCACTACTCATAAGTATCGCACTTTCAGATGATAAAGCAGTGGATGTAGTTCTAGATCACTTAGCGGCGCTTAATAATCAGACTGAGTCTAGTAGCGGCTTAATCTTTTTGTTCGCTATGGTGGCTTTGCTCGGTTTCGGACGCGCGACTGCACTCGACTTGCTCGTCCATGGAGCGGTGCTTGCCGATCCTTGGCCCAATGCACTCACTGAAGTCGAATCATATTGGACTGACACATATGAACCCTTTCCGGTTCATTATTTCCACGTCCAAAGGTCACAAGAGTGGGTAGCACCTCTGCTAGAAGCGCGTTGGATCCGACTTGAAGACAGTTTTAAGAAGGCGTCAAGACAGCACTTCAGGTTTCCGGAGGGAACAAAGATTTGGAATCACCTCTTTGATGCAGATGGCTGTTTTGGTCGTTTACACAAATCAATCATGAATCGCAATTCAACTGGCGTAAGGACCTGGCTGCGTTCAGAACCGCTGGATGATCTGGACGCGTTACTCGTGAAGACTGCAATTGAAGTGCATGATTCAGAAAAACAGACCATCGCAGGAAAGAAAAAAGTTGATTGCATAAACGCTCTATCAAGTATTGTTGAAGGGTCGCGCGAATTAATAGCGCTTATACCTGAAAGTTCGTCCGATGACCCAAACTGGCTCCTCGATCGAGCAACCACCCTTCGCAATTCCTTGAACGAGATGTGGCCCGATTTAACGAAATCGATAAAAATGGTGGTCACACCTGAATCAATGCCGATAGCAAATCGAGGATTGGACCATTTGAGGAACATCCTCTCATTAGAATGAGCTATGAAGAAGCTTCCCTCTCAAGCTTTAAAAGGTTGGCCTGACTTATGGCGGTATCCTGATTTGATGGTAGCACTGGCTACCGGCGTCGAGGATATCGACTCTTCGTCTGCCGTTCTCACGCTCGCACGTGGTATTGCAAATGAGCGGACGCCGGAAGATGTTTTGCGATCGCTACTCGAAGTAAGACACTTTCGCACTGTGCGTTTTCTACTCGGGATGCCCTCGTTTCGTGACCAGCTCGGTAACAACTATTTTAGGTTGGAAGCAGAGGCTGTCGATTGCATTGAACGCATTCATTTTGAACTTGTGGCGCGCGATTTTGAATTGAGGGCACGTGAGAATCGGCTCGGTTTAACTGTAACCCTTCGCGGCGATGAAATTCAGCATGTAATTCAAGAGGATGCATTGAGAGCCGATCGCCTTCTGAGTGCATGGTCAAATGAGTTAGATAAAGAAGAACAGCTTAAACGCGACGAGCTTGAACATCGGCTTCAGGAAAAACTTGGAGGGACATTAGTAGGTGAATTCCAAAGCTGGAACGATGCTATTAGAAGGCTGATCAATACCAATCGGTTTGAGATGGCAGAAAAGCTACTCGCGGAAAAAACTCGTGCTCAACCAGATTATGATGATCCCGAAGCTATTCCGCGCCGCCCCCGATGGCACTACACTTTTCCTGTTACGTCTGCAATCCGCAAAATCCGAGCGCATGAGCCTCCGCCAGATGTTGGCTTCCAAGAAAGATGGGCTCCCGCTAAGGAAGATCGAGCAGCTCACCAGTTACTCGCTTGCCTTGAAGAGCTTTCGGCGCAACAGGACTTGCTATCCTTAGAATGCGTGTGTCGTTTCGGTTGTGTTCTTGATGAATTCCTCTCAGGGCACCCAGGACGCTCGCGAGAAGCTATTGAAGTCGACGGCGGGTATTACACATTCGTCTACGAAGTAGCTGATCATCATATCTTACGCTTGGATGTCGGAGCACAGGGGGTTCCGCTATGGGTTCCAGGAAACCCGGTTTGCTCTGCACCGGAAAATTTGATGCAACAAGGTACCGTGCTTGCATTTCATCCCGAACAGGCTCCTGTTGGTCGAGCGGGATTAATTGGTTTTGACGCAAGGTTATTATTTCCCTTACTGGGTCAGACATCCTATCGGAAGGTAAATTTTCTCCGTGGCTTAATGCGCCGCATTAGCGTTAAGGATGTCATACCTAATGACTTAGATCTCGACCTTATATCCACGCCCGCAGGCGAATCGTCTTGGACGTATGCAGCTTGGTTTCTCGATTATTTAGGATTACAAGTGGATTCACCGGCAACACTCGACTTGATATGCTTCTATGGTGACAGAACAGATATCCTTGTGCTGTTACTGTCGAAGCTCGTACCTTCCATAGAAGAAAGGAACACGCTAATTGGCTCCGCGGATGTTCATCGATTGTGGTTAACTCCCAACTTTCGTGATGCAGTCACCGAGCGACTTTTCAAACCAATCGAATCATCGTGGCAAACCAGCGCAGTGCTCGGATGCATTTTCTTTTTAGCTGCGAGTAGCGACTTCGTTACTGTCGATGATCTTAATAGTTGGCTTTCTGAAGCTTGGGACTTTACGGATCAGATCGCTATCCGCAAGGCTGTAGGTTCTCTTGAAAACTTTAAAGTCGTTGAGTTTGATAGTGACGGGTGTATTCGACTGCCACAAACCGGTATTACGCAGTTAGTGCGCGCGGCAATTGGAAATTCTGAAAGCTTTGTGCAGACAGCATTAGCAAGACGAGCTTGACCTGTGACGTTGGACCATCAATTGGGTCGGTTGCTCAACCCGAGGGCGCCGCGAATCCTCAACAGATCTGCAGACAACTTCTTAGCGAGTCGATACCGTCACAGTACGCATAACCTGAAAGCGCTCCGGTTTCCGGAGAGCTGCGTTAGCAGCTCTTGTCGACTCTTAAGCCGCAGCGAGGAAGGCAGTCAAGGGCGGAGCGAACTGTTTTGGGTTCGCGGAGTTCATCGGAGCGCAGCGTAGACCCTTGACGGCTGACGCAGCGAAGGCTCCGGTATGGCTCCTTGCTTTGAATCGGTAAAGAGTCAGTCACTCGTTGATCGTCGCATTGACACCACTCCTGCAGAAGAATATCGTAACCATGCTCAACTCTTTCCACTCGAGTCAACACGATAAACGAAAATTTGCTAGATGACCCAAGCCGCTAGATCCTTGTGAACAATCGAACCTCCGGCAGCAATCTTCGTCACGTATCGATCAGAGTGCCTTGGCATGATAGGGGCTGGGACGGGCACGTGTGCAACGAACCACTCTCGAACAGTGCATGTCTGGCATTGAAAGTAGTTGCTGATAACCGAAAGGACTTTCTAGAACACGATAAGCATGGTCATTCGTTTGATGACCTTGGGTCTGAGGAAATACCACCCTGCCTACGTACGAGCGCGGCATTTCTGAGCCGACGGCCATATACGTTCCAGAGTGTGATGGCTTACTCGAAATTTAGCCGTGATCACGAACATATTCTTTCAAGGAGCCTCCATCTGCCTGCCTGGGGAGCGCTCATCATTCCTTACCGGTGGATGCTGCGGAAGAGTGGATTTGATATCGCCAAGGAACTGGAGCTGGATGTTCATGAAGAACGAGAGCCCATTAATCCTCAATGGCTCAAACGAAGCAGTTGGATTCAAAGCTCCTCAAACCAGGAAGTGCTTCTCAGTACCTTTGGTGATTCGCTGAAAGAAGAGGAAAGTTTGGTTTTCTTTTATGCGACGCGCACGCCATTAGTCGACGATGAGCGACGAGTGATTTTAGGCGCAGCCGTGCTGCACAAGAAACATGAAATCAAGGAATACCACTACAAGGAAGGTACCTCATCACCACTTAGGGCCATGGTGTGGGAACGTCCAATACAACACTCGCTTCGTCCCTTGCGGCGCAAAGCCGGTTTTAGGGGTGGCTTCGTTATGCCATATCAAGCGCTCCTCACTGCTGCCGAGCAACGACCAGAGTTGGATCTAAAAGACCTAATTGCTTTCGCCCCGGATGACGCACGCGTTCAATTTTCGTACGGCAGCGAGCACGTAACCTCGGGTATTGCTGCCGCAACGTTACTCTCCGCACGTCGAGCACTTGAGAAGATCGCGGATGTTTTGGACGGTCCTTGGAAAGGCTACATCGATTGGATTGACGATCGGTTGAATACACTATGGCGCATGCAAGGACCTGCACCGGGGCTTGGACCAATCCTTTCCGCATTGCATCCGGGCTTTAATGGAACTCTATTCGCAATTTGCCTGTCGGAGTCTTTAGAACCCAACTCAGATCCATGGCCTCTGGTTGACGCAATTCTATGCGGCAAGGAGAAAATCCCCGCGAGATCTCCCCAAGTTACGGGGATGCTGCGAAAACGTTGGTCACAAGTCCGATCCGAAGAGAAACGACTCGACACGTTGAAATTATTGACTCGCTTTGAACTGACGAAGGATCAGGCAACTCGGGCCTTAAAGCTTAGACCAGAACGAATTCTCGCGAATCCTTATTCGCTATTTGAATCGGATCGCGCCTCGGTGGACCCGATTCGATTCGCCGCTATCGATCGGGGTCTTTATTCCGGTCGTGAGATCTCGGAGCGGCACCCGTTGCCGTCGGGAATGAATACAGATTTGCTCGAGTACGATAATCCTCTACGCTTGCGAGCAGCCTGTGTTGAACTTCTAGAAACCGCATCTCGAAACGAAGGACATACCGTCGTACCAGTGAGCCAACTTGCGAACGAGTGCGCCGGTCTGCCGATAAATCACTCAATACCTATGGATCAAGAATTGGTTGAGCTATGTCGTAATGATTTTGGTCCGTTGGTAAAGGTGCTGAAATACGATGCAGAAGTTGCCATTCAACTCGACCGCTACGTTGAATCAGGAGAAATCATTAAGAAGGCAATCGATGGCAGATTGAAGCAGCCTTTGAAGACTTCGGCAGTGCGATGGGACGATTTAGTTAACAAACGATTTGGCGAATTCAAAAAGAACGATCCAATAGAGGTTCACGCTCGCAAGGAGAAGACCGAAGCGCTTAAACAACTCGCCAGGCGTCAGATCGGTGTACTCATCGGTCCAGCGGGCACTGGAAAGACAACTGTTCTGCAAATCTTGCTTTCACGCAAAGAAATTGTCGGAAAGAGAGTTCGTCTCCTGGCGCCAACCGGTAAGGCAAGGGTGAGACTTGGTCAAGAAAGCCAGCGGCCTGCCGATGTCGAGACCGTCGCAAAATTTTTGCTTGACGCGCAACGCTATGATCCAAAAACCGGCCGGTATTTTCCCAACAAAGAAGCGGGAAAGATAGAGGTCACGACGTGCATCATCGACGAATGTTCAATGTTGACAGAAGACATGTTAGCAGCCGTTGTCGATGCGTTGCCTGACAATTCTCGTTTTGTTCTTGTTGGCGATCCTTATCAACTGCCGCCAATCGGTGGCGGTTCACCATTCGTCGACATTATCAATTACCTGCAAATGAGTGGCACACCTGCGCTGGTGGAACTCAAGACGCAAATGCGGCAACAGAATCCTTCGGACAAGGCCACTTCGGCTTTGGCCCGATCGGACGTGCAGTTAGCGGCGATCTTTTCAGGTAGAGACTTGCCGCCGGGAGAGGACGAGATTGTTCTAAGGGCGATCGCTGGAGAGGCTGACGATCACGTTAAGTATCGTCGTTGGGAGACGACGGGCGACCTAACGAAGATCGTCAAAGACGCGCTCTCTGCCGAACTGGGCCGGAAGGGAGAGGAGATTATTGCGTCATTAGAATACTCCTTGGGTGCGGCGAAGAATGGCAAGGGATACATCAACTTTGATCGCGGATGCTCTGATGCTCTCGCTGAGTGGCAAATCCTTTCCGCAACTCGGACCACTCCCGGTGGATCGATTTTCATCAACCGTTACGTAAAAGAGGAATTTCGTTCTGACCGGCTAAGACAAGCGATCGATTCGAACCATGTCCCGCATTACCGCAAGTGGATGAGGTACACCAAACCTCGTGGTGCTGAACAGATTGTTTACGGTGACAAAGTGATCTGTGTACGGAATCACAATCGGAAGCCATGGATGTATCAGGGTGAAAACCGAGCCGACGAAACAGAGTTTATTGCGAATGGCGAGATCGGGATGGTTACCGGGCAATGGAAGTACGATACGGACAATCCGAGTTTCACGCACGTGGAGTTTTCAGGTCGTGGTGACCGAAACTTCTCGTTTAAGCGATCCGATTTCTCTGAGGACCGCATGCCTTACATGGAACTGGCCTACGCTATCACGGTACACAAGGCTCAGGGCAGTGAATTTGGCACCGTGTTTCTTGTTCTACCATCAAACAGCAGGCTTATTTCGCGGGAGATGATTTATACGGCTCTCACACGACAAAAGCGACGTATCTGGATTTTGCACCAAGGTCCATTTGATCGCTTTCTCGCGTATCGACACTACATCTTTTCTGATATCGCGGCTCGAATGACTAATCTATTTCATGTGCCTGTCATGCAACCGATAGCTGCTCCTAGCGGTCTGCCGGCGGACATTCCCAAGCCTCGGCGGAATTTCCTTGAGGAGAAACTCATACATCGTACAAGGCGCGGAGAGATGGTGAGTTCAAAGTCAGAGCTGGCAATCGCGAACATACTCTTTGAACTCGAACGTGATGGATACCTGACCTATGACGTTGAACCCAATCTGCCATTCGAAAATGCTGGGGGTCGTTGGGCGGATTTTCGAATACAGGCGAATGGCGAGACCTGGTATTGGGAGCATTGCGGTCTACTACATGACGATTACTATCTGAAGCGTTGGAAGCGAAAGAAACTTCTTTACGCCATCAATGGATATACGGTCTACTCACCTGCGAAACCAAATGGACGTCTTATTGTTACCGAGGATGGTCCGAAGAAAGGGCTTGACTCCAAAGCGATTGAAGAATTAGCACGCGGCCTCTTTGTGAATTGACCAATTCATCGAAAGGCGAACATTCTTGTGCTACTTTTCTTGGCCTTGTTATGTAGGGGCTACTTGCTCACGCACGGTGGGTGTCGTTCTCTACGGTGGTGATCTGATGATACTGCCGCCGTAAAATACCTACCCGAGATTCATTTACGATCAGCATTAACTCTGTAAGCATCGCATGGACGGTGTTAGGGATGTTTAATGCGATGGCAAACGATCGCGCTGGTTTCACGGAAAATCAAATTGTTAGTTCGAGTTCGTCATCAATGATTTGTTCGACGGGAATTCCGGCGAGGCGAGCATAAGCGAGCAGGATGGCGAGGGGCGGTTCGTTTTTGTCGAGTTCGTACTTGGAAATGGTCGTATGTTCGATCAGAGCTTGAACACGAAGTTGTCTGACCAACTCTCCTTGAGACACTCCTAAGCTGCGCCGGATTTGCAGGAGCTTCTTGGCGAGATGTTTCGGACGGGGTCGCGAGTGTCCCATAGTTTTAGCTTTCGGTGAAAGAGGTTGATTTGTGAACGACCGGAGCATCTACTGGGCGGCAGGCCAGTAAGAATTCAGTGCAAAAATATTCGCTGGTCGGATTATGGGCAATCGAGAATTTGCGGATTGTGAAGTTCGTCTGCAAACTCTGTGATAAAGGCTTCTGCTTGCTCTGTATTCTTGAATATAAACGCCGAGTTGAAGTCAGTAGAGAACAGACTCGGAACGCCTGATATGTAACCTTGAAATGTCACTATTATTACGCCTGTCTCCGTTTCTCCACCTGCTGCATCAATCCGCCTTAGTCGTTCCATCATTGCCTGATTGATCGCCTCGGCATAGAGTTCGTCCGCATTTGGAATGTGACCGACCTCTAACAAATGAACGTTGGTGCCAAGAATTGCTAGCAAAGCTAGTCCCGCTCCGTCAGTTCCGATTTCGGCATCTTCTGGCACATCCATTAACCAATCGAGCAGTTCATGTTTAGTCGTTGGCATAGTGGTCCTCTTTCTTCTTGCGAGGAAAAGTTGACTCGATGACATCGCGGTCCAACTCGGTTCCAACCATCACCTGAAGTTGAGTGGCTTGGCCGCAAGTTGGACCGCGATTGGGTCGAGAAATCTACTTGGCTTTTGCTTTTTCTATTAACGCGATCTCTTTGGTGAGCACGTCACGAAAGCGAGTGAGAATGGCAATGAGCAGATTGATCTTAGCCAGAGATCGGCGACGCTCTCGCTTAGTACCCAAAAAGAATTCAATCTGGACTCTGCGCCGACAATCGGCAATGGTAAGCATGTTGTGTCCCCACCTGTATTCGCCCTGGTTGGAGGATTCAACCTCGGCGAAGATATGCGACGTATAGCCGGTTGAGACAGGTGAGAGGAATGAACGCTTGCGAAGAGAGAAAACATTTTTCATGTTAAGAACCTCGGAGGAAATGATTACGTGAAACCTCCGTGTCTCTGGGCAAAACCATTTGTAGTGTCAGTTCGATTGAGAGACACGGAGGCTGGATACGCCAAGAACGCAGCGTGTGGCTTATTGGTCTAATGCACTAGCTTGCCTTTATGGACCAGGGCCAGCGAAATCCCTTCTGCTAGTGGTAATTCCAACCGAGTAGCCGACCGCTACTTTCTCTCCAGGTGCAGGGGTTTGGTCGATAATCAATCCGGGTTGAACGCCGGGATCGTAACGTGTCGCCAACAGACGAATATTCAAGTTAGCGGCGTGAAGCTTCTTCTCTGCGTCTTCATACGTCAGTCCTTTGAGCACCGGCACCTGAGTTTGAGCTGGTCTAGACCGACGCTCTCGTTGGACGTCAATACTGAGGCTCAAAAGTGCAATTGCCGGTATAACGACGTACACAACCAGTGCCAGCGTCACAAGAACTCTGATCAGTAGTTTGTGTTTGCCTCGTACGGTGTAACCAACGAGGACGCCAAGTAAGAATCTCATTACGCGGTTCCTTTTGGAGATTTCCTAGTGAATCACCTACTCGGTATCCGCTTCTTTTTTCTCATTGACTGGCTTGAGGAATATTGGTTGAAGGAAAGCGTCGGGGCCGCAATGGTTAATCCCGAGAGGGATAGAGGATTAGGACTTTGCGGGTTTGAGCAGAAGTACTTTAGAAAGCAGTTTGGTAAAGACGGCTACCCCATTTTCACTTTTAGCTTTCCCTTAGATGCAAACAATTTTCCGAGGTCGATAGGAAAGCTGCGATGGTGGTTCTATTAGACGAGCGTGTGAAATTTCGTGCGCCGAGACATCGGTGTACGCTGGTCCAAACTTGTGACGGTATTGTGACGGGAATTCAGATAAAGGGATGCGCAGGCGATATAGCTACATATAGAAGAATCAAAAAACCCCAATAAAACCGCTATGGCTGCAACCTGTTTTAGTTAATAGAGTTGAGAATTTGCGTGTTTTCGGATTATGAATCCCACGCTCTAACCATCTGAGCTACCCCGCCATGTGCGGGGGAGTATAGCAAAATCAGTAGTTTAGCTCTAATGTCAAAAAGCTGGCCGAGCCGGAAAATTCAGGAACTCAAGCCCGGTTTGAAGCGGCTTACGTCGATCTGATGCTTTTGTATCAACTGCCAGAACGCACGCCGGTTCTTTTGCGCTGCGAGCGCGGCCCGGGTGATATTCCCACTACAAGCACGCAGCAGATTCTGAATGTAGTTCTTCTCAAACTGCGCGATCTCTCTCGCCTTCGCTTCCTGCAACGACTCCAACGGACGCTTAGCCTGCGACGACGTCGCTAGCGCCAGATCGCTCTCCGTTATCACCGCCCCCTCGCACAACGCAAGCGAACGCTCGATTACGTGCTCCAACTCACGAACATTTCCAGGCCACGCGTGGTTCATCAATACATTAAGCGATTCAGCAGTAAGACCCGCCTTCGGTTTGCCAAACTCATTCGCATACTTCTCGAGGAAATGATCGGTAAGCAGGGGAATGTCCTCACGCCGCTCTCGCAACGGCGGAAGCGTCAGGGAAATGATATTCAAACGGTAAAACAAGTCCTGCCTCATCCTTCCATTCTTCACAGCTTCTTCAGGGTCTACATTGCTGGCCGCAATGATTCGCACATTCGCGCGCTGAAGCTTTGAAGAACCCAACGGCCGGTACTCTTTCTCCTGAAGAAATCGCAGGAGTTTCACTTGGGCCAAAGTTGGCAGGCAGTCGATCTCGTCGAGAAAAAGAGTCCCGCCACTCGCTTCTTCAACCAGTCCGGTTTGGAATGTGAAAGCGTTTGTAAACGCACCACGTGCATGCCCGAATAATTCGTTTTCAACGAGATCGACCGGAATCGCGCCGCAATTAACCGGCATAAAAGGTCCGCTGGCTCGAAGGCTGGAGTAGTGAATAGCACGCGCGTACAACTCTTTCCCCGTGCCTGTTTCCCCTGAGATGAAAACGTTTGCATCACACTTGGCGATTACGGGAATCCGCATCACCTGGGCCAGAAAGCAAGCACTCTCTCCGATCAATTGCTTCTCGCCCGAATGCTTACCGGCAGTAATCGCCGCCGGAGTTTGCTTCACTAATCGCCACACGCGAGGAAGAACATCCGAGGCTTGTAAGGGTGTCGTAATGAAGTCGGCCGCACCCGCGTTGAGTAACTCGATCACCTCGGTTGGTTCACACGTTTCATTCACCACAATAAACGGGACCTGAGCATTTCTTTCCCTTGTCGCCGCGAGCAGCGTTCGAGTCTCATCAAGCATGGCCGGGGAAAACACGATGAAGATCAGAACCGGCTGGACGCGTTTATCCAGCGCGCTCGTGAGATCGCTAAGACATTCTGCGACTTTTTGCCTCGTTTGTAGCACGCCAACGGTGAAGCTTGGCTCAAGAATGGGCCTCAACGCCGCGCACACTTTGCTCGGCCCGCCCGTAGCATTTACAACGAAGAGAAGTGGGTTCTCCGCTTTCATCCGAGACTACCTTTTAGATATGGCGTTTGTAGAGCGAATTGTGTTTGCTAATTTTGCGTTCCCAATTGGACCAAGTGGACCAGCAGAGTAAAGCCAACACTTAGGACAATCGGCTTCACGCGGTATGACAAATTTATCCTGCCTGTATTTCCTTGGCATGAAAGTCCTTTGCCTCTACTTCCTTGTGACCAGCCGGACGAATTTGTCACGTCGCGCCTGACTTTCCCGAGCAAAAACCTGGCGCTAAACGTTGGCCCGCTGGTTGCAGTAGGCACGCTGCCGGTGCAAAGCCTCCATGACCTTTCTATGGATTGCACCGTCTCATTACACCTGCTCATCCGGGGTAATGATTCCGCTGTTGGCCCTTTGATGTAGTCAACACTGCTCTGAATAACTGCGGACGATGTTCACGTCATTCTTCTTGGAGGTTACATAATGCCAGTCGCACCGACCTATCCGGGCGTTTACATTGAGGAAATCCCAAGCGGCGTCCGGACCATCACGGGAGTCGCCACCTCGATAACTGCATTTGTCGGCATCGCGCCACGCGGG
>DATNJO010000618.1:0-4481 GCA_035603895.1 Pyrinomonadaceae bacterium | reverse complement strand
ATGGGCGCCGAACGGATACTTTCGAGATCCAATCTCAATCGGGAATCATCGACCAAACAAGATTTCTTCTTGTTCGGTTTACATCTTTCGATGGACTATTCGCACTCTGAAAGTATACGCGCTGTAGGGATATACGAGTACTCTTTGAAGTAAAAGATGAGCGACTCAACATACCTCGTACAACTTCGACAAGCATTAGAAGATTTTCTCGGTGTGAACTGTGGACCGTTGTTGAGTCGATGGCAGGAGATCACTGAAAGAGATATGGGATTATTACCTCGTGTCATTCAGGAACTGCGTGTAACGTCAGACATCGAAAAAATCGCACTCGAATGCGACGAATGCTGGAACCTAATCAATAGTCCCATTCTGATCTCGCGGATCAGATTGTTTTATCCTGGAGCGTCAATAGTATTAGCAACTCGTCTTGCGAACAACGCGAGAACCATGTTCGCATCTGGAGTGTCGGCTGCGGCCGCACGATGCGCCAGTGAAGGTGAACGCCCCGGCCTTTCGTTGTTCGATCTATGGCTCATTCGGGCGGTTGGAACTCCGGTTAATCACACGCGCAACGATGGGCCGCGACGAACATCGCAACAATTAATTCTTGATTCGCTTGCAACCGTTGAACCGGTCGCGATTGCTGCGAAAGTCGCTACTTGGATGCTCTGGTGTCTCGATGAGAACCTTCCAAAGAGCCGAACGAGTCGACGAATACCGTACGTCGCAGTCACAACTGGATTTGGCGAGCTTGACTTCGTGCGACTCACAAATCTCGAATTACCATATGGTGGATTAATAGAAGATCCCAAAACCGCGCTCGTCCCACTTGAGGACAGTTGGATACGAGGAGTCGAACGCGCATGGTCCTTGGTCGTAGAGTCGCAAAGTCAATATGCACTTTGCGCTGTGCGAATGACCACTAGCACTCGCTCGAGGGGACGAGTCTTAGAAGGAGCTTCAGCGAGCGGAGGTATCGCTGTCGGTCTGAAGAGTCTCCTTACCGGATTACCATCGGATCCCTCGCGCTTGGTACTTGCGTCCCTTGAGGAAAATTTATCTTGTAGTCTACCTAAAGTAGGAAGAATTTCTGACAAACTAGAAGTGGCAGCCAAACATGGCGGCATTCGTCATATTGCGCTTGCTTACACACAAGATCGGGGAGCCAACTGTGACACATCGGTAAGTCATGCCGAGTCTATTCCGGAAGTGGCAGAATTTCGGGAAAGGTGTCCGAACTCCAGACTGTCTGTGTCGACTGTTGAGACCTTCGACGAAGCTTTTCGATTTGCAACCGAGCAAGTTACATCGATAAGAGAATACTTAAAACACATCCAAAAGCAGCCGTTAGGTATTACCCAAGACGCAGTCTCGATGATTGATCCCTATCTGACGGAGATTGATTCTCCTCCTTCTATGATTGGTTCATCGGGGCCGTATGCAGTAGATGCCGTGGCAGAAGTCGGGACTAAGCGCCGTTTTGCTTATCGAATGTTATTTCGAACCCTGTTTGAGAGAGTCGGCTCTTACATTCTGGTAACTGCTCCTCCGGGGTACGGAAAGACTCTACTAGCATCACGTATCGCTCGGGAGCTCGCGGCCGAAACTGAAGCCAGTTTAGAGTCTGGTAAAGCAACCTTCGAAGATGCTTCAAATAAGCTGGTATTGCTGCTTGAAGCCGATGCGATGTTAGCGACCGTTGGCCCAACCAACAGTTCCGCAACGCCCGACGACCAGACTCGTAGATGCCTGATTGAATCGGCATCGGCGACTTATAAAGTTGGTGAACCTGTATTTGAATTCATAGTCGAGCGGGCTTTATCGCATGACACCGGAAGTTCTGTTGTAATCATCATCGACGCTCTCGACCGGCTCAGCCCTGAACAGCGAATCCTGTTAATGCCGGTTCTTAATGCTATCGCGAATTGGCCCTGCGTAGTCATTCTTACCACGCGGCAAATTCCTACAGAGATCCCCAGATCAGCTGCCGTTCATTACGAGCTTTTGCCGTTTTCGACCGCTCAAATTCGTCGGTTTATCACTCAAAGATTTTCCGAGTCTCGCGTGCAACAACGGTTAATCGAAACCATTCGACGTAATTTGCGCCTGGCACACTCGGCTACAGTTCCGCAAGTCCTCAGTTGGTTATGTGATGTATTTCAAGGTGTGGCCCTACCGTCAACCCGCGCAGCTCTCCTTGGAAAAATCATCGACACAATATCGATACCCCCGTACTCAACCGACGAAGGGCGCAAGGACGCATTGCGAATAGTTGAACATGTTGCTCATGAGTGGTGGTTTTCATCGGATGGAATAGCTCGTGTTTCACGAGCAACAGTATGCAAGTGGATCAAGGAGGTTATGGGCGACAGTCTGCCACTGCGAGTGAGTAGACGGCTGAGTGAGCAACTCTCCGACGATGAAATTGCACGCAAATGGTTGACGCAGTTTGTTGAGGCTGGTGTTCTTGTGCCAACTTCTGCAGATGATGAACGATTAGGTTGGATTCACGATTCAATCTTAGAGGGGTTCGCCGCAAAGTTTAGTGCTCGATGCGCAGATGCGCCTGATTTAGCCAAATGCCTAGGGGATCGTCGAACGCGTGAGTTGCTTCCGCTTGTTGCTGGATATCTCAAGGAGCCTTCGCAATTACTGAATAAGCTGCTTATTGGACCAGATCCATTCCATCGTAGATTGATGCTCGCCGCTTATTGTCTCTCAGAATGTGACCCTTCAGAACAATCACCGGATCTTTACCTGCGTGATATAGCGACGCGCATCATGGATCAGCTTGTCCTTCTCTTAGAATCACCAGCAGCCAGCGATCGCAAAAGGGCGGCCGATGCGATTTGGTGGTGTGCGGCGTGGTGTGATGCTTTGATCGAAAAACGCCTTGAAGCACTTCTGCTGCTACCGTCCTCTCCAAAAACTGCCGCGGTGGCCGCCGAAAGTCTTGTTGCCATAGCACGAGACAAGCTTCACGACTCCTTATTCCCATATCTTACAGAAGGTCAAGCAAGAATTCGCGCACATGCGATAAGGCGGCTCGGGATGCTCGAAGACCCACGCCTTCCTCAGTTATTTACTAAGTTAATTGATGACTCGTCTCCAGACGTTCAAATTGCAGCGATTGATGCGTTAGCAGAGATCGGAACAAAGGATTCCATCGAATCACTACTAACGGCCCTCGAGAGTCCCAGCAGATGGTGTCGCTCCGCGGCCGCGAATGCTCTAAGTGATCTTGGCGATGCAGTTGTTGATCAGCTCTGGCAGATCGTTACCGGCGGTGCGCCACAAGCACGCGAAGCAGCTATAGAAGCATTGGCATTGATGGAATTGTTGTGGGACGATTCCGATCAATTGGCCCAGATTCAAAAGGATTCAAGCCAAGCGGTACGCGCGACATTTGCAACTGTTTTGGGTTCAGCCCCTAAAGCGTTCGCGATGCCTCACCTATTACGCCTGATCGCCGATCATAATGCGACGGTTCGACTGTGCGCCTTGGCTTCTCTTGAGCGTTTAGGAAATGTCGACTCTGCGGAAAGTGTAGCGACGATGCTGAACGATCCAGTGGAACTGGTGCGACTTCGCGCCGCGGCTACACTCGTCCTTTTTGGCATATCATCACACGAACAACGAATCTTGGAACGTCTCAATACTGGTACGTTGGGGAAAGAAGTCCTTGCGATGCTTGTTCATAGTCGAGGACCAGCGGCAGTGCGGGTACTCATGCAGTGTGTGCAAAGTTCTTCTCCCTTACGGATTCCAGCCGCTCGCGCGTTGGCAAGTCTCCGCATTCGCGAAAGCATTCCGCATTTGATCAGACTTTTAACCGATTCTGACGAGTCTGCAAGGATCGCTGGAATTGAAGCACTAGGTGTTATCGGCGGATCCGACGCAATTGAGCCGCTCTTTTTGCGGCTTGAGGATCGGTCGGTGCTAGTCAGTTCGAAAGCTGCTGAATCCCTAGGCAGAATTGGTGACGTTCGGGCGGCAGTTCCACTCATTCGCTGTCTCGACTCAAATGACTCTAAATTGCGATTCAATGCGCGACAGGCGCTTTCGCGCCTCCTGCCTGTATCGGAACTGTTAGAGACAACCTTAAGCAATGGTCCGCCGCGTGGACGAGTCGCACTTAACCTCTATGAGGCTCTTTGTCAGAGTGTTGATCTCGCAGATTTTTGGGACTTCGGAAACGTAGAAAGGACGCTTGCAGCTCTCACTTCCTCAGTGACGTATGGAAAAAGCGGACCAATGCCTGAGTACACTTTCACGTAAAAGTATTCCCGGTCGAGTGAAGCAAATCACCCTACTTGTGATTTGGTCCACAAACGTGATCTTAGAACGATAAGCCACCATGAATGAGGAATACATCCCCGCGCCTGCAAACTTGACGGAAACCATAAGGCGTGTTTTCCAAAATCGAGATGCGCCAGAATATGGGTACATGGAGATCGAAGATGCTGGCCGCACGCTAATTG
>DATNJO010000617.1:0-2664 GCA_035603895.1 Pyrinomonadaceae bacterium | reverse complement strand
ACTGGTCCTTTCTTGGGGAATGGTCACAATGCTTATCCGCTCTGCAACTATTGAGTCTTAGCGTTCTTTCCTCTTTCGGGAGGCTCTGCTTTGCCACTCCAAATCACCGAGCGCGGCGCAGCGTACCCTTGACACTACGGCTAGAATGGCAAGACGAACGGAGGAGTTTTTGTTCTTCCTCCTCCGGTCGGCGCAGACGTTCATAGCCGTGGTGTCAAGGGCGCGCGGTCGTGGAACCTTCATGTACGATTCATACTAAGCAAGCTCTCGCCGTAACGGCCAGGAATCGAGCTTTGAGCAGGTAAGCCTTCGACGTATTACAAAATAGTCTCCCACTATTTTAACAGCCAAGTCCGTCTTGCTCAGTAGCAACTTCGCTGAGTGACGGCGTTAATTCTCCAGCCCAGACTATATGGATAACATGCTCGTGCCATATCTTACCGCGCGCGATGAGCAACGGCGGCAACAGCACCTTGATGAGCTCGTCACAATTCGTGCGGCGCCGCTGATTAGACAAGTGCTCCGACGAAGACTGGCCTTTTACGTGAGCGCACAAGGCGTCAATGGAAACAATCAAGACGCTGAAGATCTGTACCAGGAGTCAATGACGCGAGTTGTGCAGATGTTGCATCAACTTTCTTCAGCCTCTGGTATTGAGATAGACAACTTTGACCTCTATGTCGCACGCATTGCTTCAAACACCTGTACAGATTTCCTTCGGGCCAAATCACCGGCACGCACCCGGCTAAAAGATGGTCTTCGGCATCTATTGAAACGGCACAAAGACCTTATCTCTTGGGAACACGATGGTGAAATACTGTGCGGCTTTGTACAGTGGCGAAACAGCGCAAAGAGTGCATTCTCGGACCAGCCTTGGCAAGAACTTGAAACAAAACTGGGGTCCTTCCAGTCGCTCCACTTCTCGGATGAAGACATACGATTCTTACCAATTTCGCAAATTGTAGCTGAGCTTTTTTATTGGATCGGAGAACCTGTTGAAATTAATGTCCTGGTCCGCATGATCGCTTACTTACGCGATATCCAAGACGAGCCGGTCGAGTCGGTAGACGATTTATCGCCAGCAAGATCGGACCCTTACTTCGTTTCCAGTACTCGATCGGACGAATCTCACGTCGACGCGAATGAGTTGCTGGTGGGACTGTGGCAGGCAGTTATTCAGCTACCGGCCCGGCAGCGTGACGCGTTCGCATTGAGTTTTGAAGACGAGGCAGGGCAGGACCTATTCACGATGTTGCGAGCAGCGGAAATTGCCACCTGGGATGAAATCGCTCAGGGAATGAGCCGCTCCGTTCAGGAAGTCGTGCGACTTCGCGGGCGAATGCCTTTGAACGGCACAAGTGTGGCAGAGGAACTGAGAGCTTCGCGCGAGAATGTATACAAATGGCGGTTTCGCGCGATCCGCCGCTTAAGAACCGAATTGCAAAGGTAAAAAATATTTTCGCTCCGTTGGAAGATTCGTGTCTCGCTCCCGTCTTAGATAATGTGAGAAGTGTCGATTCGCTAATGCCCCACCACTTATCTACATTGCAAATCAAACAGCTCTGCGTGAGTGGCTTACCAGAAGATGAGCTTGCTGCGGCTGCTGTCCACACTGCGGAGTGCCAGATCTGCGATCAGCGATTTATTGAAGAATTAAAACGGCAGCGGGGCCCTGTACCATTCAACTTCACTCTCGAACCAGAGTTCTGGTTTCGAAACGACCACCTCGATTTTGATGATCTCGTCGGCTTGGCAGAGAACACGTTCGATGAAGAGACGCAAGAGATAATCAATATTCACTTAAGTACATGCGAAAGGTGCCGCGAAGACGTTCGCAGTTTCCTTGCTTTTCGTAAGGCTACTGCTGGCGAAATGAACGTCTCCTATGGCCCGACCTATTACGAGCCGAGTATCGATATAGGAGGCACACCGTGGTGGCAGCGCTTACAAAGAAGACCAATATACACCGTGGCCGCGATCGTGCTCGTGGCGGTCGCCGTACTTATCGGAGTGATCGCTCTTTCCAGAACATCTGGCCCTCTAGAAGCCAATAAGCAGGAGCAAACAAACCGTGAGAGTGAACGTAGCCCAAGTATTTCTCCGACGCCAGCACCCAGCGTGGAAGACTCCACGAAAGTTGCCATACTGAAGGATGCTGGCGGCGAAGTGACTATTGGCAGAGATGGTCACATTACAGGTCTCGATCAAGTTTCTGAGAACAGCCGCCAGTATATAGCGCGGGCGGCGTTGTCTAAGCAGATAGCACCCGCTGATGTATTGAGACGTCTTTCGGGTGAACCAGGCGGATTGCGTGGCAACGATGATGGCCCACAGAGGTTTAGACTACTTTATCCCGTACGGAGAGTTGTAACTGAAGCTCGACCGGTGTTCCGGTGGGAGAGTTTACAGGGCGTTTCCAGTTATCGAGTTTACGTGCTGGACCAGGATGGCAACCAGGTTAGTCAAAGCGAAGAGTTGCCCCCTACTCAAACACAATGGGAAGCACCGGCACTCCTACGCCGTGGTCAAATATTCTCATGGGTCGTGACCGCACTGGTAGATGGAAAGAAAGTCGTTTCACCCTTGGCTTCAGCTCCGGAAATTAAGTTTGCGGTTCTTTCAACGGCAGATTTCCGAGAACTAAGTCGTCTCAAAAAATCGAAT
>DATNJO010000616.1:0-2789 GCA_035603895.1 Pyrinomonadaceae bacterium | reverse complement strand
GCTATTCGTGCACGCAGCGGAAAGAGAGCGCTTCGCGAACGGCTTCGTGTACGACGTGGAGTTGACTGACACCGAAGGACGCGTACAAGAGCGCTGGGAACGACTGCACCTTCGCGCGATCAGCGGCACCGATTACAAAGGTCCGTGGCCGGAAGGATTGCTGACGCCGTACGTCGAACGATCTCTGCTGGCGTTGGTTCCTGACGCGCGCGTTTCGGTGGCCTTCGAGCGCAACGGCACGTTGGACCGTCGCGATAGCAGCACACGCGCACTCGAGAGCGCGCTCGGTGGCACCGGCTGCGTCACGAGACGCGCCGACGGGAAACCAGAAGCTTGCGACGGACGTAACGTGTCGGCCTCTCACTCCGGCGACCTCACGATGGCTGTAGCCGGAAACTCCACCGTCGGTTGCGATCTCGAAACAGTTACAACGCGGCCACCCGAAATCTGGAGTGACATGCTTGGCGTTGAGCGATTCAAACTCGCCGAACTCATTAGCCGTGAAACAGAAGAGACACTGGACGTGGCGGCGACACGCGTCTGGACATCAACCGAGTGCCTGAAGAAAGCAGGCGCAGGCACGAGCGCTCCTCTCATCTTCACCGGCACGGCGTCTAACGGTTGGCTCCTGCTCACGTCCGGCGAGTTGAAGATTGCGTCGGGCGTGGTCCAGCGAGACGGTGAGAAAGAGGATCTGGCAATAGCGTTATTAACAGCAACCAGCCACAAAGAAGCACAAAAGGCACAAGTGGGAGGCGGAAATGCGCGCGTATGAATACCGGCACGTCGTCGGGTTTGAAGAGACGAACTTGATCGGAAATGTCTACTACGCCAACCACGTGCGCTGGCAAGGACGCTGCCGCGAGATGTTTCTGCGTGACCGCGCACCCGAGGTCATCGAAGCCCTCAAGTACGGACTCGTGCTGGTGACCACACGCGTGTCGTGTGAATTCATGGCGGAGCTCGTCGCCTTCGACGAAATCATCTTACGCATGCGCCTCGGCGAGTTAGGCCAGAACCGCATCACGATGAATTTTGAGTACTGGCGGCATAACGCCGCCGGCGAAGAGTTGGTCGCCCGCGGCGAGCAACAGGTCGCGTGCATGCAGCGCGAGGGCGAACAGGTAGTTCCCGTCCCCGTTCCCACTCAGTTGCGCGAGGCATTGAGAGAATATGCAAGAAGTTGAACAGTTAAGAAGCGAGATATTTGACGTCAGCCAAAACTCGGCGTGCCGTGAAGACACGATTGCGTCGCATCGCCGGGCAGTCGAACGCGTTATCACGAGCGCGCGCGCGCGACTGTGTGAACCCATCTCGTTGCTAGACATGTCGCGGGTCGCCTACATCAGCACGTTTCACTTCAACCGCGTGTTTCACCAGATCACCGGTCTTCCGCCTAACAAGTTCATTTCGGCGATGCGGCTCGACGAAGCGAAGCGGCTGTTGCTGAACACTAACCTGAGCATCACAGACATCTGCTTCGAAGTGGGCTACAACAGTCTCAGCACTTTCACGCGGCGTTTCACCGAGCGCGTCGGACTCGGACCGCGTGAGTTTCGGTACCTCGCCGAACGCATCACTCCCGTCTCAGTCGAATCGCTTTGCTCGCACTACGCGGAAGTGACAGAACGTGCGACGCTCGACCCGTCAGTTGAGGGTTTTGTAGAGTCAGTAAAACCCGGCGAAGGACCGATCTTCGTGGGCCTATTTCAAGCTCACATTCCGCAAAGTCGTCCTGTCGGTGGCGCTCTCCTGACGTCGCCCGGCGCCTTCAGCATTAGGTCCGTGCCTGACGGAATCTATCACTTACTCGCGGCCGCCTTGCCGCGGTTCGCGGACACGCTTGGCTACTTATTACCTGATAGTGCAAATCTTTCAGTGGGTGCGGTGAACGGGCCAGTGATCGTTCGAGACGGTAGGGCCAATGGGCGATTCAACATCTCGCTAAGGCCGATGACCTTGACCGATCCCCCACTCCTCGTCTCGCTGCCTTTCTTACTCTCTGACGCCCTGAAATAAATCCGAAAAGAAGGAGGCCGAGTTTGAAAGTACCACCAACTAAAGTTGGTGGGATTCTGGAGGCTACCTAATCCGGTAGGGCAGGTCTGAAAGTACCACCAACTAAAGTTGGTGGGTTTCTGAAGGCTACCTAATCCGGTAGGCAGGTCTGAAAGTACCACCAACTAAGTTGGTGGGTTTCTGGAGGCTACCTAATCCGGTAGGGCAGGTCTGAAAGTACCACCAACTAAGTTGGTGGGTTTCTGACACCCGACCTTCCACAGCCTGAGCAAACTGGGAATAAGCAGCAGCGTGGTGGCCGCGCACGTCACGAGACACAAACAGATCATGACGCCGAGCTGCACGTTAGGAGCAATTGAAGAAAGCAGCAGTACGGAGAAACCCGCTGTGATCGAAGCAGCGCTGACGCAGATCGCCGGCCCGGTGGTTTCGAGCGTGCTGCGCAGAGCTTCGTCCGCAGTCATGCCTTGACGAAGCCTTTGCCGATACGCAGTCGTCAGATGGATCGCAAAGTCTAATCCGATGCCGAGCGCGATGCCGGCAAACATCGAGTTCGCGATTCCCAGTGGTGTGCCTGCAAGCGCCAGCGCGGCGAGCACGAGTAGCAGACTGAAGGCGACCGGCAGAACCGCGATGAATCCCATCCGCACCGAGCCAAGCAGTATCGAGATGAGGATCAGATCGGTCAAAAGCGCCAACCCGATCGACGACGCTTGTCCTTCAACCAGCAGACGCACCGTCAAATAACTGATCCACCCATCGCCGAAAGG
>DATNJO010000615.1:0-2210 GCA_035603895.1 Pyrinomonadaceae bacterium | reverse complement strand
TTGATCCGTGGGTGGTCCAGCACACTAGCGCGTAGATCTTCGTCTGTCAACAGTCCAATTTTTGGTACTGGTTCAGTTTGAAAGCCCAGTCGGTACGCCGAAGGCGTTGGCGAGTTTCAGCCCAGGGTTCGAGCTTGCGAGAACCCTAGGGAAACCAACAAACAATGCGTTCCAACGCTGAAAGCGTTGGCGAGATCGCGCGGCTCGCCAACGCTTTCAGCGTTGGTCGCTTTCGTTTGTTGCGACCCAGGGTTGAAGCAACCCTGGTCTGAAATTAGCCGACGCCTTCGGCGTATTCAACCTGAACCACTCCCAATGCTTTGGTAATGCCTTACAAAGCTACCTCGTGCTTCTTGTGCTTCTTGTGCTTTTTGTGGCTCTTTGTGGCTCACTTCATCGAGCGGCGCAAGTCGATCATCGACTGCTGACTCACGCGAAGCATTCCTTGACCGGGCCGATCCAGATCGGCAATCAAGTAAAGCACCAAAGAAAAACCAAGCACGAGCGCAACTACGGCGAGTGAACGCCGGCTGCCGGTCAGCCGTGTGTGATAACCCATCATCAACATCGCGATAAACGCAAGCAGATATAGAACGATCCAGATGATTGCGGGCACACGGCTGCGCACGGCCGCCATGAGTCGCGTCGCATGCAAATCGATTACTTCGTTGAGCGACTGCACAAACAACCCCGTAATGTCTGAGCGATCCTTTTCCGTGGCAGCGACCGCAACTGACCACAGCCTTCCATGTAGCTCTTCCGATTTCGCAACTGCCTGGGCGAATTTGCCTGGCTGCACGCCCTCGAGCCTCACGTCAGTGTATTCGCGTAGCAGGTTCCGAGCCTCCGTGCGCGCCGGCTCCGGAAGCATCGCGGCCCGCAAGTAAGTCGTGCCAATCGCATTAGATTCAGACAACAGGACCTGCCGTCGATCTTCAAAGCGCGAACCCGCGAGTCCAAAAGTGAAAGCAAGCATAAACGCCAGCAGACCCAGCGTTGCTCCCACCATGGCACCCACCGGCGATTCCTTCTCTTCCAACGAGCGCTTTTGCCGGTACCGTGCGAAACGATAACCCGCCTCGACCGCGAGCAGCGCGAGCGTCACAGTCAGCGGCATGATGGTCCAAAGTGGAAATGGATCGAGTAAACCGGTTTGCATGTTCCGCCCTCAGCTCACAAGCTTGCTCAGCAACAACGCGATGATGATTGTCGAAGTGATCGTTACGAGACCGGGCAGCATGAAACTGTGATTGAGTAGGTACTTCCCAATCTTCGTCGTACCGGTTTGATCGAAGGAGACGGCAGCCAACAACGTCCCGTACGTCGGCAGGAAAAAGATTCCGTTAGCGGCGGGATACAACGCGGCGAGAGTTGCAGCGGGTAACTTCAACGCCACGCCAACCGGCATCAGTATCGCAACCGTCGCAGCCTGGCTGAACAGCATCGTCGACAGCACAAACATCCCGATCGCAAACGTCCACGGATAAACTTCCAATACACTCGCGATGCCACCGACGATGAAGGTTCGATTGCCTTCGAAAAACGACGAGCCCAGCCACGAGATTCCGAGTATGCAGATGATCGCCGTGACTCCACTGCGCATGATCGTTCCTTTCAACGCCGCTTCCGGAGAAGCTTTGAAGACGACCATGATCAGTCCGGCAATCGCGAGCATGACGATCATGATCGCCATGCCCATGCTGACTTGATCGGTGTCAGTAACAACACCTTCGGTAATCACTTCGTACGCCGGCCGCAGGTTTGGGAAGATCCCGATCAACACTACGAGCACGATGCCGAGCAGGAAAAACATCATCGAACCACGCGCACGAAACAGATTCTGTTTTTCGATGGGCGCGGCCGCTTGCGGCGTCCTCACTTCTCCGGTCGCGAGGCGCTTCTGATAAACGGGATCGTTATCTAAATCTTTTCCTCGCCAGGCGACCGACAACGAACCGATCACGACACCCAGAAACGTTGACGGAATCGTAATCATGAGCAGGCGCGGCAAGGAAACTCCCTGTGCCAGTAAGAACCCGAGCATCGCAACGGTCGCCGCGGAGATCGGCGACGCTATTACTCCCTGGAATCCGGCGATGACGCTGATCGAGAGTGGACGCTCGGGTCTGATCTTGCCGTTACGCGACACTTCCGCGATCACCGGCAGCAACGCGTAGATCACGTGCGCCGTACCCGAAGCTAATACCAAC
>DATNJO010000614.1:0-11515 GCA_035603895.1 Pyrinomonadaceae bacterium | reverse complement strand
AACACCGCCTGCTTTCGCAACCGCGATCAGCGACACGACCAGATTCGCCGAACGCTCGAGCATCACCCCGACCAACGTTTCCAGCCCGACACCATGCTGACGTAACCTTTGCGCAAGAACATTGGCGCGTCGATTCAGCTCTGCATAGCTAATATTCTCGTCTTCAAACTCGAGAGCGATCACGTCCGGGATTTCGCTTGCCTGTTGTTCGATTACCTCGTGAACGCAAACCTGATCCGGGAATGCGACGGCGGTATCGTTCCACTCTTCGACGACCTGCCGGTACTCCCGATCGCCGAGCATGGAGAGTGATGCGAGGCCCACATCCGGTTGAGCGAGCGCCCGATCAAATAGCCGCTGGAAGTGGTCCACCATGCGGGCAATCACCGGTGGATCGAAGAGCTCAGGGCTGTAAACAAACGAGCCTCTGATTCCCTGCGGTGTGTCCCAAAGATGAACTTCAAGATCAAACTTGACGTCGGCACTCGCCGGAACTCCTGCCGGTAAATTGACTTTCGCAATCTCCAGCTCAGGCCCTTCATTATTGAAAGCGAGGATCACCTGGAAGATCGGATTGCGTCCCGGAGCCCGTTTGGGTTGGAGTTCTTCAACCAGCTTATCGAACGGCAATTCCTGGTGGGTGTAAGCCGCAAACGACGATTCCCTCACCTGTTTGACTAGCTCTCGGAAGCTTGGGTTCTCGCCAAAACTGGTCCTGATCGGAATCATGTTCACGAAAAATCCGATCATCGGCTCGACTTCCACGCGCGTGCGGCCCGCTATAGGCGTACCAACCAGAATGTCAGTGTCGCCGGTATAACGCCGTAACAGAGCGTGAAATCCCGCCATCATTGTCATGAAGAGCGACGCGCCCTGCTCGCGGCTGAATTTGCGTAATGAGAGTGAAACTTCTTCCGAAAAGGCGATGGGCTCGTGCGTGCTCCGGAACGTTTTTAACAATTGGCGTTGACGATCCGTGCCCAGTTCTAACAGTGTCGGAGCGCCTTCGAGCTTCTGTTTCCAGTAATCGATCTCGGCTTGCAGCACGTCGCCTTGCAGCCAGCTACGTTGCCATTGCGCATAGTCGGCGTATTGAACCTCCAGTTCTACCAGCGGCGACGATTGTCCCTGTGAGAACGCGTGATAGAGCGTTTCCATCTCCGTCATGAACACGTCCATGGACCAGCCATCGCTGATGATGTGGTGCATGTTCATGAGGAACAGATGTTCCTGTTTATCCAAACGTATTAACGAAGTGCGAAGCAACGGTCCAACCGACAGGTCGAAAGGTTTAAGTGCGTACTCCTGTCTCAATCTCTCTGCTTCGCTCTGTCGAGTTTCTTTACTTAGGTGACTCAAATCTACAACCGGCAAGTTCACCGACACTGGCGGATTGATGCGCTGCACGGGCTGGCCACCAGCCAGAATGAAAGTGGTGCGAAGCGCTTCATGACGTCTGACGACTTCCGAGAGTGCTTGTTCGAGTGCAACAACATTGATTTCGGTATCGAGATACATTTCTGCCGGGACGTTGTAGGCATTGCTGCCCGGCATTAACTGATCGAGGAACCAGAGACGCTGTTGCGCGTAAGACAACGGCAATTGCTCGTGATCGGCACGCGGGCGCAACGGAGGCGCAGACATTCCGGCGCCCGATCGCATCGCGGTTTCAATTCGTTCGCCGAGTTCGGCCAGCGTTGGCGATTCGAAGATGCTGCGTACTGGCAATTCAACGTGGAAACTCTCGCGAACGCGCGAGATGATCTGCATCGCCAGCAGCGAGTGGCCGCCGAGCCAGAAAAAATTGTCATCGCGACCGATGCGTTCGTGACCGAGAACGTGTCGCCAGATTGCGGCGAGTACTTCTTCGATCACCGTGCGCGGCGCTACGTAACTTTGCCCGCTGTCGAGCGCCATCTGGCCCGGATCGGGAAGCGCCTTGCGATCGATCTTGTCGCTCGGAGTGAGCGGCATACTTTCCAACACTACATACTGAGCCGGAACCATGTAGTCAGGAAGGCTCTCACTCAGAACGCTTCTCATTTGACCAAACGTCAGAGCTTCTCCCGGCGCGAAGACAACGTAACCTACTAATCGTTTTTCACCCGGCCCATCTTCGCGCGCGACGACGGCACACTCTCTAATCTCGTCGCATCGCAGCAACGCACTCTCGATTTCGCCCAGCTCGATACGGAAGCCACGAAGCTTGATTTGCGTGTCGATTCGTCCGAGGAACTCGATATTGCCGTCAGGCAGATACCGAGCTAAGTCGCCGCTTCTATACAATCGCGCGCCGGGATCCTTAGCGAACGGATCCGGAATGAAGCTCCCGCCTGTGAGTTCGGGCCGGTTCAGATAACCTCGAGCCAGACCTATGCCGCCGATGTACAACTCACCAGCAACGCCGACGGGAACCGGCTGAAGCGACTGATTGAGAATGAAACTCTGCGTATTACTGATAGGCTTGCCGATCGGAACTGAATCCCATTGGTCTGCTGATGTTACCGCGCACGAAGTAGCTACAATCGTCGCTTCAGTTGGTCCATAATTATTGACGATTCGTTCGAGCGACTTACCCGTGTCGAGCCACTCGCGCAGCGACGTCGACAGCGCTTGGTCGCCACCAGTGATCACCAGACGTAAAGATTCAGGAATACCGTTTGGCAGTTCAGAAAGGTCGCGGCCAAGCTCCTGCCAGTATTGCGTCGGGATGTTCAGGACCGTCACACCCCAAGCCGCGCACGCGTCAAAAAATCTGGACGCTGAAGTGAGCATCTCGTCATTGCGGAGCACGAGTGTGGCGCCGATCGTCAGTTGCGAGACGATCTCTTCCATGCTGACGTCAAACCCGGGAGGCGCGAATTGGAGCAAACGATCGCCCGGTTTCATCCTCATCTCAGCATTGAGCCAATGGATGTAACTCATCAACGACTTGTAAGTGATCGAGACACCTTTGGGAATACCGGTCGAACCCGAGGTGTAGATGACATAATTCACGTTGTCAGGCGTAGCAGAGTTTTCCGGGTTGCGATCGTCTTCGAGTGCGAGTTGCGCGTTGTCCAGCCAAATGATCGCCGCGCTGCCGGCGTTTAATTGAGAAGCGAGTTTTGATTCGGAGATGACAATCGGAGCGCTCGTATCCTCGATCATGAAACTCAAGCGTTGAGCGGAGTAGGATGGATCCAAGGGAAGATACGTGGCGCCAGCTTTCATCACGGCCAGCAACGACACTACCAACTCCAGCGAACGTTCAAGACAAACGCCGACTACCACTTCCGGACCAGCGCCAAGCGCGCGTAGACGATACGCCAATTGATTCGCAAGTTGATTTAGCGTTCGGTACGTTAACTGTTCGTCTTCGAATACAACCGCGAGCGAATCAGGCGATTGCTCGGCGTGCTGTTCGACGAACTGGTGTAGAAAAACGTCGCGCGCGTATTCGCGATCCGTATCGTTCCATTCGACGAGCAACTGTTGCTGCTCGTGCGTGGAGAGAAGTGATTGCAAATCGTAGCGCGCGGCCGGTTTCTCGGCCATCGCCGCCAGCGCGGCAGAGTAATAACCGCGTATCGATTCACACTGTTCCCAATTGAAAGCTTCAGCACTGACGTTCAAACTGAGATTGACCTGGAAGTTCTGACTGTTGAGATTGAAGTCAGCGCTTAATGCAAACTCCGTTTCGGCAAAGCCAGTTTCCTCGACGATCTCTACGCCGTTTGGATATTCGAAGGAGTCGTAGACGTGATAGTGCGTGAAGCTGAAGGCCGTCTCAAACAACGGTTCGCCACCTTCGTTGATGCGCATCCGGGCCATCGGGTAGTAGCGATACGGCAACGCTTCCTGTTCAGCGGCAAACGTCTCGCGCGCCAGTTTGATCCAATCCCCGCCGTTCAAACGCAGACGAAACGGCAGCGTGTTCAGGTACAAACCGAGCACACGATCGGCGTCGATCGTTTCCGGCCGACCGTGTGACACTACTCCAGTCAAAACATCCTGCTGCCCTCCGAGGAAACTCATTACCCGAATATGCGCAGCCAGCAAGACACTCTTGATCGGCACGCCTGCGATCCGCGCGAGCCGTTTCAGGCCATCAGAGACTTCCGGCGATACGGGAACGTCGATCAGGTAACTATCAACTGCTGATTCCGCGGGACTCGACCGCAAGCGAGGCAGTGCAAGAATGCTGCGGTCGTTCAGCTTCGCTCGCCAATACTCTTCACTCTCTTTCGACGCCAAAGACCTTTGTTCCAACGCCACAAAGTCGCGGAACGAAGACGCGAGAGGCGTTTCTTCCGGCTCCGTCTCACCATTTGCCAACGTTAGATAGGTCTTAAAGAGTTCCGTTAGCATCGACGCCACACTCCAGCCATCTACGATGGCGTGATGCTCGCCGTAGCTGAACTGAAACGACTCTTCTTCGCGGCGATGAACGTGAAAGCGGATCAGTGGAGCTTGTTGCCAGTCGACTTTCCGATGCTTCTCATCAGCCTGCCATCTGGCTATCGCATCTTCCTGTTCTGCTTCGCTGAACGAGCGCAGATCTTCAACCTGCACCGGCACTTCGACGGTCGCATGGACCAATTGCAACGGCACGCTGTAGTTGTTCAGGTCAAACGAAGTACGCAAGACTGGATGCCGCGACAGCAGCCGCTGCAACGCCGACCTCAAAGCCTCTTCGTTAAAGGGCGCGCGAATATGGAAACTTGTGTAGTTATGATAAAGCGTCGAGTCGCGATTGAATTCGCTGTGGAAGAGCATTCCACCCTGAAGCATTGAAAGCGGGTATGCGTCTTCGACGTCTGCGGGCAGTTTTTGACGATCTTCAACCGAGATCAGACTAAACGGCTCAGTACGAATGTCGTCGTCGATTGCGGTATCGATGCTGAGGTTTGCGGCGAGTGCTGCAATCGTCTGATGTTGAAAGAACTGCTGGTGCGTGAAGTTCAAACCACACTCTCGCGCCAGCGCAATCACTCGCAAGCTGCGAATCGAGTCGCCGCCGAGCGCGAAAAAGTTATCGGCAACGCCAACAGGCTTAACCCGCAACACAGTTTCCCAAATACTGACGAGTACTTTCTCGTTGTGCGTGCGTGGCGCGACGTACGTTTGTTTGTCAGTCAGATCGGGAGCGGGAAGCTTGCGCCGATCCACCTTGCCCGTGACCGTCAACGGTATCTCGTCAAGGACCACAAAAAACGCCGGCATCATGAAATCCGGCAAACGTTTCTGTAAGTGATCGCGTAACTCGGTGGCGTTCAAATGCGCTTCCGACGCCTTGCCATTTTGTTGAGCAGCAACATAGGCAACCAATTGTTTCTCGCCGGCGGTCGCCTCTCGCGCAACGACTACCGCATGACTAACTCCCGCATGTTCGCGCAACGCCGATTCAATCTCGCCCGTTTCAATGCGATAGCCGCGAACTTTGACCTGATTATCGAACCGCCCCAAAAAGATGAGGTTGCCGTCGCGTGAATGCCGCACGCGGTCAGCGGTTCGATAGAGCCGGCCACCAGGTTTTCTTCCAAACGGATCAGGAACGAAGCGTTCGGCCGTCAGATCGGGTTTCGCGAGATAGCCTCGTGCAAGACTTTCACCGCCGATGTTGAGTTCGCCGGGACTGCCAACGGGCGAGAGTTCCAAACGCTCGTCGAGCACGTAGGATTGCGTATTCGCAATCGGTCGACCGATCGGAATCGGCGCCGTTGAGCCGTTGTTGTTTTCGCAGTCCCAGACGGTAACGTCGATGCACGTTTCCGTTGGTCCATACTGCTGGTGTAGTTTCACACGCAACCGCTCGTGGACCAGCCGCGCAAGATCGGGCGTCAGCGACTCACCGCCACAAAACAAACGGCGCAAAGTACGGCACCGATTAGCGCCTTCTGATTCGACAAACTCACGCAGCAGCGCCGGTCCAAAGTGGACCACTGTCACGCCTTCCGTCGAAATCAAGTTGGCCAGATACTCCGGATCGCCTTGACCGCCCGGTCGCGCCAGTACCAGTCCGGCGCCGGCCAGCAGCGTCCCGAAGATCTCCCAAACCGAGATGTCGAAAATGAAAGCGGCCTTGTGAAGGAAGCGATCGTTTATGCGCAGCGGATAGCGTTCCTGCCGCCACTTGAGGTGGTTGATAACCGCGCGATGCGTGACCATCACGCCCTTGGGAACACCGGTTGAACCCGAGGTGTAAATTACATACGCGAGGTTGTCGGGGGTGATCCGAACCGCGGGGTTCGAAGGCGCTTGATCGATGGTCTGATCGAAGATCGTTTCGAGCGCGCACACTTCCACAGAAGGCAGATCGACGTGCACTTCCGATCCGGTGAGAACGATGCGAACGCCCGCGTCGTCCAACATGAATCGCACACGTTCGCGTGGATAGCTGACTTCAATCGGCAAGTACGCGGCGCCGGCCTTTAACACGCCGAGCAATGCGACGATCATCTCTACGCCTCGCTCACAATAGACGCCGACCACCTGTTCGGCCCCGATGCCCTTGCTGATGAGGTAATGGGCAACTTTGTTGGCCCGCTGGTTCAATTCGTCATACGTTACGTGCTGACCTTCAAAAGTAAGTGCCGTTGCGGCGCCGTTCATAGCTGCGCGTCGCTCAAACGCCGAAGCAATACTGACTTCGGGCTCGTAGTCGCGCCGTGTCTTATTCCACTCGACCAGGACGCGCTGGCGCTCGTGTTCGGTGAGCAACTCAACCTCGCCGATCGGTCGAGAGTCATCAGCGGCCCAGGCAGCAAGAGCGCGTTCAAGTTGCCGGGCCAGGGCTTGGATCGTTTCGGCATCGAACAAGTCGACTACGTATTTCAATCCTCCAACTAACTCGTCGCCCCGATCGGTCAGCGTCAGCGTTAGGTCATACTTCGCGTTGTCACGAACTTCTCCGGTTTGTTCACCTTCCGGTTCGGCAGCCGCGACACGCGAGACTCTCAAGTCTGCTGAGTCTGAATCCTCAGCAGCCTGCTGTTCCATCACCATCATTACCTGGAACAACGGCGTTCGAGACAAGTCCCGCTCGACTTCCAACTCTTCCACCAGTTGCTCGAACGACACTTCCTGATGCGCGTAGCCACCAAGACAAACGTCCCGTACGCGGCGTATCACTTCCCCGAACGTCGGATTACCCGAAAGATCGTTTCGCAGCACCAGCATGTTTACAAAGAAACCGATCAGTCCTTCTGTCTCGCCACGAGTGCGTCCGGCGATCGGTGTCCCGACAACGAGATCAGTCTGTCCGGTCCAACGAGAAAGCAGCGCCTGAAATCCCGCCATCACCGTCATGAACAACGTCGTTCCATGTCGCCGGCTGATGGTTTTCAGTCTTTCGACGGTGACCGGATCGATATTAATCGGTTGAATTGCTCCGCGGCGTGAACGGATCGGCGGGCGCGACCGGTCGGTTGGCATTTCCAAAAGCGGTGGGGCTCCCGCCAACTGCTCGCGCCAGTAAGCGAGTTGCGTATCCAGCACATCACCCTGAAGCCACTTCCGTTGCCACACCGCGAAATCCGCGTATTGGATCGGAAGCTCTACCAGTGGCGGCTCCGTGCCGCTGACATAAGAAGAGTAGAGCGTCGTCAGCTCGCGCGTGAGCACATTCATGGACCACTCGTCGGAGATGATGTGATGCATCGTCACCGCCAGCACGTGATCTTCTTCCGCGAGACGAAACAGCCGGACTCGCAGCAGTGGTCCAGTCGCGAGATCGAACGGCTGCTGCGCCTCTTTTCCAAGCAACTCGAGCAGTTGCGCCTCTTGCTGCGCAGACTCCATCGTCGAAAGATCTTCGACGTTCAACGGCAATGACGATGGCGGCAGGATTTCCTGTGTGGGTTCTCCGTCGTTCTCAACAAAACGCGTCCGCAAACTCTCGTGTCTGCGAATCAATTCATCGAGGCTGCGTTTGAAGGCGGGGATGTCGAGCGGCCCTTGTAATTGCACCACATCGTCGATGTTGTACAACGAACTTTCAGGTTCGAGTTTGTCCAGGAACCAGAGTCGTTGTTGTGCAAACGAAAGAGGTAATGCTTTGCTTCGATCGACTCGTACAACAGGCGGCGGCGTGGTGTGATCGCCGCGCCACAGTTCCTCAATACGCTCCGCCAACTCCGCTACCGTGGGCTGCTCGAAGAGTGTGCGCAACGGAAGCTCCACCGCAAAGGATTCCCTGATGCGCGATACCAGCCGGGTCGCGAGCAATGAGTGTCCGCCGAGCTCGAAGAAGTTATCCTCGATTCCGACTCTTTCGATTCCCAGCACCGACGCCCAAATCGTGGACAGCATTTCCTCAACCGGAGTTCGCGGTGCAACGTAAGCAAAGATTCGCCCGTCCCCTTGCGGTGCCGGCAACGCTCGCCGATCTACTTTCGTACCGGATGTCAGCGGCAGTGCATCGAGCTGAACATAAGCAGACGGAAGCATGTAATCCGGCAGCCTCTTCCTCAGGTAGCTGTGCAACTGTCCGAAATCCAGCTTGCCGTTAAGTGGCGAACTTTCGCGCGCTACGACATACGCGACCAAACGTTTCTCGCCGTTCGTCTCTTCGCGGGCGATGATGGCGACTTCACCCACGCTATCGTGACTGCTTAGAACGCTTTCGATCTCGCCGGGCTCGATGCGATAGCCTCGCAATTTGATTTGCGAGTCGGCGCGGCCGAAGAATTCGATATCTCCATCAGCGCGGCGTCGCACGAGATCGCCCGTGCGGTAGAGCCGCGCGCCCGGCACTTCGGAAAACAGATCAGGCAGGAAACGTCCGGCTGTGTGCTCCGGCTGTCCGAGGTAACCGCGGGCGAGATTTGCGCCGCCGAGAAAGAGCTCGCCCACAACTCCGACTGGGACCGGGTTGTTGTGACGATCGAGAATGTAGGCCCGCATGTTTGCTACGGGTCGTCCGATCGAAATCTCACGCTCGGCAGAACTCAGTCCAGTCAGCTCCTTGCACGTCGCCACTACAGTTGTTTCAGTTGGACCGTAGGCATTGATCAACCTGAACCGCCGTCCTGGTCCGTTGGCCCATTGCACAACCTTTTCCGGCACGGCTCGCTCTCCGCCGATGGCCACTAACCGTACTTCAGGCAGCGTGGACCACGCGTCGGAGTCAACCAACTCGTTCCAGTAGCCAGTCGGTATATCGAGCATCGTGAGACCGAGTCTGCGACACTCGTGCAGGAAGATCTCGGGCGACGCAAGCATCTCGTCGTTGCGCAGCACGACCTGCGCTCCGGTTGTCAGAGCCCAGAAGATTTCCTCGACACTTACGTCAAAGCTAACGGAAGCAAACTGAAGGATGCGATCTGAATTAATCAGCCCAAACCGGCGGAAAGAACCTGTGATGTAACTGACCACCGAAGAATGAGTGATCGCGACGCCTTTGGGCAGACCGGTCGACCCGGATGTGTAGATTACGTATGCCAGATTTGCTGGACTGAGCGGCAGAGACAGGTTGGAGTTGCTGTACTCCGCAATCGACGGCCAGTCAGTATCAATACAAACGACCTTCAGGTCCTGCTCCTGCACTTCGTCAAGCAACTGTGAATGCGTGACCAGCACTTTCGCTTCGGCGTCGTCAAGCATCAGCGAAACGCGCTCAGGCGGATACGACGGATCGAGCGGCACGTAAGCCCCACCTGCTTTGAGGATCCCGAGTAGTCCGACGATCATCTCAGGCGAACGATCAACGCGAAGACCAACGCGCGATTCCGCGCCGACGCCAAGTTCGCGCAGATAATGCGCCAAACAATTTGCGCGCTCGTTCAATTCGCGATAACTCAACTGTGCGTCTTGAGCCTGAATGGCGACGGAATCGAGCGTGCGTTCAACTTGTGCTTCGAAGATTTCGTTGATTCGTTTATCTGTCGGGTACTCTTCGAAGGTTTCATTCCATTCGTCGAGTAGTTGCCGTCGCTCCGCGCCGGAGAGCATCTCGAGTTGTGAGAGTCGCTGTTCCGGATTGGCGGCCATTGCTTCGAGAATGGCGCCGTAATGCTCGAGCATGCGCTCGATGGTGGAACGTTCGAAGAGGCCGGCGTTGTATTCGATGGTTGCGTGAACATGCCCGTCGACGTCGGTCATGGACAGCGTAAGATCGAACTTTGCTATCGCAGACTTGAGTTCGACCAAAGCCACTTTTAATCCCGACGCGCTCGCGTTGCTGTCGTTCTTGACAGTCGCATAGTCGAACATCACCTGGAACAACGGCGAGTGACTCAGACTTCTTTCCGGCTGCAACTCTTCTACGAGTTTTTCGAATGGCAACTCCTGATGCGTGTAGGCTTCGAGAACCACTTCGCGCACGCGGCGCAGCACTTCACGGATACTCGGATCTCCCGAGAGCTTTGTTCGCAGGACCAGTGTGTTGACAAAGAATCCGATCAGCCCTTCAGTCTCGACCCAACGCCGGCCGGCAACTGGTGACCCTACCGGCACATCGTCCTGTCCGCAGTAACGCGAAAGCAGGATTTGAAACGCTGCTAACAGAGTCATGAAGAGCGTCGTCTCTGACTCGCGTGAGAGAGTTAACAACTGTTCCGTTACCCTGTCGGGTACAACCATGCGCGCGGTTTCAGCATTGGCTTTGGTCGGGTCGGCGAGCGAATGGTCAGTGGGAAGATTCAGTACTTGCGGGCTGTCGTGCAATTCACGTCGCCAAAAGTCGAGTTCCTTTTCGAGAACGTCACCTTGCAACCATTGCCGCTGCCAGTGTGCGAAGTCGGGGTATTGGACCGAGAGTTCGGGTAGTCGTGACTGCGCACCTTCAGCAAACGACTGATAGGTTCCCATCACGTCGCGCAGCAAGACGTCCATCGACCAATTGTCGAAGATGATGTGATGTAAGAGCATCACGAGCAGGTGCTCTTTATCACTGATGCGGAAAAGAGTGATCTGTAGCAGTGGACCAGTCGCGAGAGCGAAAGATCTTTGCGCCGCGGCGGTCATCATCCACTGGACCACAGCTTCGCGGTCCAATTCGGATAAAGCCGCAATGTTCACGAACTGGAAGTGTGGATCGATGGATTGCGAAATTATTTGAACGGGCTGCCCATCAACGTCGACAAAAGTCGTCCTTAACGATTCATGGCGACGGATGGTCTCCGCGATGCTTTGCCTGAGGGTGGCTTCGTTAAGCCTGCCGGTAATACTGAACGGAGCGCACACGTTGTAGGCTGCGCTTCCGGGCTCCAGTTGGTCCAAAAACCAGAGCCGCTCCTGCGCGAATGAGAGTGGTGGCGTTTCGTTTCGCGGGCGTTCGGGAATGACGCGTGTGGGAGAGCTCTCGACCGTAACGTTTTGCAAAAGCCCTTCGAGCTCTTGCCGCTTCAGATCGGAGAGTGCGGCACGACGAGCGGCGAGTTGGGCTCGTCGCTGAGCGAGGCTATCGTTTGTGATAGACATGACTTAAGCGTTGATTCCGGTTAAAGACACGGAATATGGTGCTACCCGATCGGGAATCGATGTTGGAATGTGGTGATGACGAGGAGACCTGGGACCTTTGTTGGCAAGGCGG
>DATNJO010000613.1:0-4712 GCA_035603895.1 Pyrinomonadaceae bacterium | reverse complement strand
AACTGAAGAATCCACTCGCCAACGCACCGTTCTCAACCCGAATCGTTCCCGAAGCGATTGCGCCGAGGATCGTTCCCAGGAGTATCGGCGTGATGATGCTGGCGATCGAAAACACGAGGCTCCAGCGGCGTTGCACGTCGTCGCGCTGAACGTCGTAAGTGCGAAATGTAAACGCGGTGCCGCGCAGGACAATGCCAATGAGCAGCAGCGTGATCGGAATGTGCAGTGCAGTCGCGATCGTGGCAAACGCCGGTGGAAAAGCCGTGAAGAGAACCACGATCACGAGTATCAGCCACACGTGATTAGCTTCCCACACCGGGCTGATCGCATCCGCGATTAGCGCGCGTTGCTCACGCGCACGTCGACCGAAAGCAAACAAGTCCCAAACGCCGCCGCCATAATCCGCTCCGCCCAAAAGCGCGTAAAGGACGAGCGACGCGACCATCACACCGGCGATAATCGTCTCAAGCGACAACTCGCGCCTCCTCCGGCCGCGGCTCGGGATCTTTCGGACTCGCTGCGACCTGCGGCAACAACAAGAAAACCGTGATCACTGCGAGAAAGATGTAGAGCACAGTGAACGTTACGAACGGCACGACCAGTCCCGGCATCGGTGTTACCGCTTCACTCGTGCGCATCACACCGTAAATGATCCACGGTTGCCGTCCGACTTCCGTTACAGTCCAACCCGTCTCAATCGCGATGAAGCCAAGCGGCGCCGAAGCGATAATTGCACGCAAGAACCATTTCGAATCCAACCACGTCTGCTTGCGCCGTCCGCGCCAATACCTCCACACGGCCCAAACGGCCACCAGCATCATCGCGACGCCACACGCAACCATGATCTGAAACGAGATGTGCACGATCGCGATCGGTGGGTGTGTGTCCGCCGGGAAATCATTCAGACCTTTGACGACCGCATTCGGATCGTCGTAAGCCAGTATGCTCAGCGCATAAGGAACCTCGATCGCGTAACGCGTCGTGCGCGCTTGTTCGTCCGGAATGCCGCCGATTCGCAACGGCGCGCCCTGTTCTGTTTGAAACTGTCCTTCGAACGCTGCGAGTTTCACCGGCTGAGTCCTGGCAACTCTCTTCGCAATTAGATCTCCACTCAACGGTTGCAGAATCGCACTCACACCGCCGACCAACAGCGCAATCGCCAACGCCGCGCGATGAAAACGATTATCCGGCTCGCGTCTGAGCATAAACGCGTGAATACCCGCGACGACAAATCCCGTCGCAGCGTAAGCGGCGAGGGTCATGTGAAGTGTTTGCGGAAACGCAGCGGGGTTCATCATCGCCGCGATCGGATCGACATCGACCGGCTTGCCGTCGACGAGTCGAAAACCAGTAGGTGCGTTCATCCACGCATTCGCAATAACAACGAAGATGCCTGACAACACACCACTGAGCGCGACCATCGCGCCGGCAAACAGGTGCGCGCGCGGCGGCACACGTTTCCAACCGTAAAGATAGATTCCTAAAAAGATCGCTTCAGTAAAGAACGCAAAACCTTCGAGTGAGAACGGCATGCCGATGATCGATCCGGCAAACCCCATGAATCCCGGCCACAACAATCCCAGCTCAAACGAAAGCACCGTTCCCGAAACAGCACCGACAGCAAACAGGATCGCTGTTCCTTTCGCCCAACGTTGCGCGAGCGTGAGATAGATGCTGTCTTTGGTGCGCAGCCACTTCCACTCGGCAACGATCATCAACAGCGGCATCGCGATACCGATCGCCGCGAAGATGATGTGAAAAGCGAGCGACATCGCCATCTGGGAGCGTGCCGCGAGTAGATCTTCCATGATTTGTATGCCGCCATCCTACTCGGAGCCAAGTCGCGCTTCAATGTGGCGCGTGACGCAAGACCAGCTTGGGCAGCGGCGCTTTTTCCGTTTGAGGTTGCAACTTATCGGTAAATAAGGCATCGTAGTTCCCCGTTAATCCTTCTCTCGCGCATCGACGGTGATGCGCCCGCGCAGCAAGTATTCAGCGCCGGACGTTCGGATAGTTCGAGAGCAGGCTTGTTTCAAACTCTGGAAGCCGCTCTTTAGAGCACTCGAACCCGGTCCTTCGAACGCCAACCGTTTCGCCGAAGCCAATCCGATTCGCAGCTTCTTTTTAATCCCAAAAGGGAAAGGTATATCTGTATGTCTACAAAACTTTACGTTGGAAATCTCACTTTCCAAACAACCAGCCAACAGCTGCAGGATTTGTTTGCTCAAGCGGGCACCGTTCAATCAGCAAGCGTGGTCGAAGACCGCGAAACAGGACGCTCTCGCGGATTCGCGTTTGTCGAGATGGCTACTGCCGAAGAAGCGGCGGCCGCTATTGACCAGTTCAATGGCAAAGATCTTGGCGGGCGCGCTCTGAAAGTTAACGAAGCCAAGCCACGCGAAAATCGCGGCGGCTCCGGTGGACGTAACTTCGGTGGCAACCGTGGTGGCGGCGGCGGCTATCGTGGTGGTAACGGTGGCAATAGCGGTGGCGGTGGTTATCGCGAGCCGCGCTGGTAACGATTCTCACAAATGAAGTCCCTTGCACCCCTGATGGAAAATTTGCAGGGGTCAGGGGACTACTGTTTACAAACAAACTAAGGAACCTTATGAATTTCTCTCAACTGGGCCTCGCCCCCGCGCAAGTGAGCGCTTGCGAGTCTCTCGGATACAACACACCGACACCAATTCAACGTCAAGCAATACCAATCGTTCTTAGCGGACACGACGTGATTGGTTGTGCCGAAACAGGCACCGGTAAAACAGCGGCATTTCTGCTGCCGATCATTCAGCGGCTCAGCGAAAAGGCTCGTCCCGGTCTGCGCGTGCTTGTGCTTGCGCCGACGCGCGAGCTGGCACTTCAGATTCAGGAGAATTACAAGACACTGAACCACGTGAAAACCAACCGCAGCGTGCTTGCGATTGGCGGCGCAAACATCCGAACACAACTTGCCGACTTGCGGCGTGGTGCGGCGGTTTTGATCGCCACACCCGGACGTTTGCTCGATCTAGTCGAGCGCCGCGCAGTCGAACTGTCGACCATCGAAGTCCTGGTTCTGGACGAAGCCGATCGAATGTTGGATATGGGCTTCCTGCCGGCGATTCGGCGCGTACTTGCGATGTTGCCGGCGAAGCGGCAAACGTTATTGTTCTCCGCAACGATGTCTTCAAGTATCGAGCAACTCGCGCGTTCGACAACAAAAGATGCGAAGCTGGTGGAGGTAAACACCCGTGGTCGCGCCGCAGCACTCGTAGATCAGGTTGCGTACTACGTCGGCCAGGAATCCAAGACGGCTCTCTTGCTCGAATTGCTTGAAAAAGAGCATGAACCTTTCGAACGAGTATTGATCTTTACCCGTACACGTCGAGGAGCAGAGCGGCTTTCGCATGTTCTTCAAGCCCGCGATCACACAGTGAAACGCATTCATGCCGATCGTACGCAGTCGCAACGTGAAGCAGCATTACGTGCTTTCAGTGAAGGGCACGCGCGGATATTGGTCGCAACTGACATTGCCGCACGTGGTTTGGATATCAGTGCAGTCTCACACGTCGTCAATTACGACGTGCCCGCCGCTCCGGAGGATTACGTGCACCGCATCGGACGCACCGGCAGAGCCGGCAATGAAGGTCAGGCGATTACAATCGTCGCTCCCGTTGACGAGTTGTCGATGCGCGCGATTGAGCGACTCACAGGACAACCCGTCAGGCGTGTAGTACCTGCTGGTTTTGGCAAACCGGCAAGCGTTTCAATCGCCAGCTCAGTCAAACCGCAGGCGCGTTTATCACCCTCACGTAACTCGACCCGATCGTTTCGACCACGACGCGCTTCAAGGTATGCGTGATTACGATCGTCGAGGTGAATAATTCTATTGACGCCAAAATGTGATCGGAGTAGATTACACACCCCCTCAACTTCCCGACAAAATAGTTTCCCGATTTAGTTGAATGCGTGGCCCCGAGCGACGTGGAGGCGTTCACACGCTTCATGCGTTCGACCAAAGCTCCGCCGCGCAACAGCGCGATGGTTTTGAACGACGCGACCGATCCGGGCTCGCTTCTGTTCGACGATCTCGACTGCTCGGTTTGCCACGTCCGTTCGATAACGACGGCCGCGTCCGGATCAGTAATCAACGGCGGAACATTCACCGTGCCCGCGGCGCTTGGCAACAAGATAATCCATCCCTTCAGCGACTTTCTGTTGCACGACATCGGAACAGGTGATGGAATCGTGGAGACTAACGGCGAGTTGACTCGGAACAAGATTCGAACTGCACCGTTGTGGGGCTGAGAACGCGCGACAAGTTTATGCACGATGGCGGCTCTTCCAGCGCGCCAACGAACAGCGGCGACCAGTCGTTCACGCTCAACGAAGCGATCCTGCGCCACGCCGGGCAAGCGACCTCCAGCCGCACTGCCTATCAGGCGTTGACGTCACTACAAAAATCACAACTGATCAGGTTCCTGAAATCGCTGTGAGCCGTGAGGCTGATAGATTTCGCGGGGCGGTTTGATCCGCCCCGCGCTTTTCCAGAGAGCAACTGGTCCAAATGCCCGACCGCTGCTCACTGCCTGCCACCGGAAGGCGTGATGACGACACCTCCAGCCGGCTCGATAAGTGGAATCGTGTAACGATTACTCTTCGCCGGAAAGACGGTCAATGGGCTGTCAACGCACTGTTTTCAGAAATCCTTGAAGTAGGTTACCTGATAATTT
>DATNJO010000612.1:0-6494 GCA_035603895.1 Pyrinomonadaceae bacterium | reverse complement strand
TTCTTGAAAAGCGCCCAGGCAAGTGTGTCGCAGGTGAAGATGTCGTGACGTGCTTCGTATTCTCGCTTTGCGAGAGTCAGTGAGTCAGCCATGTTTCGGTCGTGGTCCAACCAGAAATTAACCATGTGCCGCCACGATCTTTCGAGTTCTGCGTTTTCGCGTTCGAGGAGCTCGAACTTCTCGTATTGAGATTTGGCTAAGTCCGTCTTGCCGAGTTGGGTATACAGATCGCCGAGCGCCGCAGCGGTATCGGCGGAAGGACTCTTTGCCTGTTCGCGCTCGTAGATCGCGATAGCTTCCTGTAAGTTGCCGGAAGCTATCTTCGCACGTCCTTTGCCTTCGATCGCCAGACGGTGTTCCGGAAAGATCTCCAAAGCATCGTCGAATTGGCGTTCGGCGGCGTCGAGTCTCCCGGCGTTCAGCAATTCATTTCCGAGTTGCACGTGACACCACGCAACACCCTCGGGATCGTTCGGGTTCGCTGACTTGACTGCCGCGTTCATCGCCTCGATCGCGCCTTCAGTGTCGCCGTGTAACGAACGCAAGTAGGAAACTCGCGCGTACGCAGAACTGTCGGGGCGGAGATCGACCATCCTTTGCGCGGCCTTAACTGCGCCCTTGTAATCGCCAAGTTCGACCAGCGCGTCTGTAATCTGTCCCCAAACGTCGTGATCGTCGTTGCGAAAGGTTTGTGCGTGACGCGCAGTTTTCAGTGCTTCCGCGAAACGGTGATAAGTCAGTTCCAGTTTCGCGCGCAGTTTGAGCGCGTCGTAATTATCGTTTTCGATCGCGAGCGACTGATTAATCGCTTCACTTGCGTGCGCGTTGAAAGAGAAGTCGGAAGTCTCCCGCGCCTTCTGCATGTAAGCGGCCGCGAGTTGGTTGTAGGCTTCAGCGCCAGGCATGCGTTCGATTAACTGTTGTGCGCGAACAATCCGTTGGTCTGCTTTGCTCGGCTGCGTCAACTCGACTGACTTTTCAACGGCTCGGGTTCGGAAAACAGATCGAACACCAAAGATCGCGATCGTCAACAAACCAACCGCAGCCAACAATACTGCTGTCTTTTTCACCATGTGTGTTTACCTCTCGTTCAAGCTTAGCGTGCCAGACAACCTAAAGGTTGAACTCAAAACTGTGCGTTGCGGCGCTCAGGGGAGCGCCGGCAACGCGTTGATCGTGTGGTGTTCATGTGGTGCGCCAAGCGTGCTGTTTCCAGACTGCGGTGTACCGAGATATGGGAACCTTGTCAGGAACGGCACGTCGTTGTTTGCCACACCGTCGCCCAACATGTTGTTCGGAGAGATATTCGTCGCGGGCGTGAACGGCGTTCCTCCGGCGACTGCGCGCAGTGAAATATCCACGACGTCGTCAAACACGCGCCGTCCATTCGGAAATCCGGCCACGTCCCCGCCGAGAAGTCCCAACCGGCTCGGATTAGCGGATGGTGCGATCGCGACGTTGAGACGCAACATCTCGTGCGGGCGCCCGTCAGAAAGGAAAGTAGTAAAGTTTGGACCAGTCACCGGATTGACCGGAATACCAGTTGCGAAGATAGCTACCAGATCGTTTCGTGGCGCGGTTGGTACTGCGACGCCAAACACCGCACTCAGCAACTGCGCGAGTTGCGGGTTAACAACAAACTGCGCGAACTGCGAATCATCCGCAGGCGTCGAACGGTTGAACGCGTCCTTGAGCTTCAGCGGAATAATCACTTCGTTTACGAGCGGTGAGCCGAGTCGAGATACCTGTTGATATGGTCCAACAGTCAGCGGATCCTCTCCCTTGTCGAATGCACTCGATCTCAAAACACTGATCTTCTGTCGGCTTGAAACCGCCCAGACGCCGATGACTGCGTCGTTCGCAGTTGGACCAGCAGGCACTGCACCACTGCGTGTTAGTTCCTTAATCGGAACTTCGATCGCGATGGTGCTGACGTTGAATCCAGCCGTTGAGTCGATACCGTCGGTCGCGGTGATGGATTTGAGTTTGAGAGTGTCGAAGACGCCGCCCACATCGATGTAGAAACCCTCATCTCTTTGACCCGCGAAGACTCTGCCTCCGTTCGGCAGGTTGTAGACGGCCGGTTGAGCTAAAACGGTTTCATAGTTTGGCGTAGTGCGTTCACCGATGTTGTTTGGCGGCGTGACTAAGCCGCTGGCGATCACGACGCCGCGTTTGCCGGTGTGGCGATCGATGCGCGTAACGCTGTAGGTTTGCGGTTCGTTGTAATCCGGATCGTTGAGCGAAGTGATGAGCGGCTCTATGCCGCCGGTTCCTTTGACTGCCTGATTTGGCGCGGCCATGCCCAACACTGAGTCGCCGTTCTTGAATTTTGTTTTGAAGCGGAATTGATAGGTGACGTCTTCGACGCCGTCGCCGGTGTTGTCGACATAGATCTCGTAGAGAACTGTGTCGTCAAACTTGTAGAAGTGTGGACCACCCGACGGCTCCTGAAATGGAATCCAGTTGGCGATGAGTGTGACGAAGCCATTGCGTCCGGGTTCGGTGCTTCTGAAGGCGTAGGTGTCGGTGTTATCGGCCAACGGATCGGCAACGATTAACGGTGCTTCGCGATGACTCGAGGCGAGCGATCGCGTGGGTTGAAGACTTAGTGCTAGCGATAGAGTCAGGGCGAAGAGTAGGGAAGCAAAAACAATTCGCCTAACAAGTGGTTTTCTCATAGTCCTGCCTTTCCTTGAATCGTGGTTTCAAGTCCGAGAAGTGATCTTTTGTGTGAACGTTCAGTGAGTTATACGGAAGGCAGGGCAGGTTTGGATTTAGGGTCTTGCTTGAGAAGTTTTAATCATTATCCGCATCGTTTTCTGTCGTTGAACGCCTCGCAATTTTTATCAGCACACTGCTCTAACGGGTGTATACTTCGCTCGCCGGTTCTCAGCGGCCCGCACGGTTACTCAACAATTTGTTCAGTGGATGTTCCAACCTCGCTATGGAAGATTCAACAACTCAACTCACGTGGACTGTCCTCCACACCTATCCGACTGATGTGAGCGTTGACACTCGCTGGAGAGAGTTTCTCTCGCGAGCGGAGCACGCTGCGCATTACGTATCTCCTGAATATTTTCGCGAGCCTTTCTTTCGCGACAAGCGACCGTTTGTGATGCTTGTTTGGGAAGGCGAGCGCATTGTTGCCGCGGTGAGCGGCATACACGAGGAGCATCGATTGGTTTGCGGTCTGCAATCACGGCCGCAGATATGTTTTGACAGGACGGCCGATCTCGCGGCCATATCCGATGCTCTGGCGAATGGGTTATTGGATGAAGCCGGACCGGACAAGCTCATAACACTCTACAGTTGGCTTCCGCTCAACACTCTCTCAAAGCACGGATATCAATGTAAACCGGAACAGGGTGTTGTGATGTTGGACTTGACCAAAGGTCCTGACGAATTGTTCAAGGAGTTTGCACCTACCCGGCGAACGAACGTGCGGAATGCAATCAAACGCGGAGTAGAAGTCTTTACCGCCACCACCCGCGACGACTTCAAAGCGTATTATGAGATCTATACTGATTGGTGCGAGCGGAAAAAGATCCCTCGCTGTCCGTTCGAGGTTATGGAAGAAGCCATGAGCTTACCGAATCGCCAACTTCTTCTCGCTCGATACGAGGGTAAGATCATTGCGACTGAGATCACCCGTTTATACCCGGGAGGAATGATCGAAGCTGCGGCGAACAGTTCTTTAGGTGAATATCTTAAGCTCAAACCGAATGATCTGTTGCTGTGGCGTGTTATTGAATGGGCCTGTGCGGAAGGTTTCAAACGTTACAGTCTCGGCGGCTCCCACCTTTTCCTGCGGCTGACGGGAGGAAGCATCGTCCCTGTCTACGGCTACTCTTTCGATCGAACGTGGTTGCATCGCTACGAGCTTAAAGAGGCGTTGGAAAAATCAGGCAGAAATATGTTCAACGCTCTTCCCGGTGGTTTGAAAACGCGGGTGCGCCGGGTGCTCAGACATCATTAGTGAGGCTCGAATCGATAAGTCTTATGCCAACTCGACTCGTCAACACACCTGAGCGCCGTGTGCTGTTCGATGAGACCGGCATGTGTGGGTGTTTCATACAGCAATGTTACGTCACGCGGATGTGAGTCGATCGAACGTTGGAGACGTTGCAGTACAGGGACCCAAACAGGTGGACGAAATGGATTGAAGAAATATAAGACGAGCGGTGTCAGCGGTAATTCGAATTCGAGGGCATCGAGGTTCAGGCTTTTGATGTTTTTACATTTCTGAGTCTTGCTGCGGTAGCGTTGAATATTCCGGCGGGCGATCTCGTGCAGTTCAGTAGCGAATTCAACGCCGATGATTTCCGCAAAAGGAAACTCTGAAGCGACGAGCAGTACGCGGCCCTTTCCAGAGCCGACATCGACAAAGGTATAAGCCGGGTAGTCGATATTTAATGAGCTGAGTACTTCAAAGAGAAACTTCGGATGCGACGGATAATACCCTGTCCCGTGACTGGTATTCTTACCCACCAGAGTCAAATCGGTTAGCTTCGCACCGCCGCAAGTGCGAACTCCATGCTGCCAATCAAAAAACCGGCACCGTGCTTCGCCAAGAGCGTGAAGTAGAGTGTCTGTGAGCATTGAGCCTTTACTAACGCCAGCCGTGGTATGGTGTCAAGACTCTACCAGGGACTTTGATGGTGTGATGTTTTTACCGTTTAGCCACCGAAAACGTACTTTCTGGATCCTGGCGACCTTCGTGAGTTCGGCCGCGATCGCTTCAGGACAGCAAAGCGATCGAATATCCGTAAAAGATGCTCGTCCCGTTGCGAGCGTAATCAAATCGCTTGAGACTCGGTTCGATCGAGTCATCACTTATGAGGATCCTCCGTTGGTACATCCCGACGACACGCTTGATGTGACGGAATCCGTTCGTCGAGATCTGCACAAATACGCTCCGGGTAAAGCACCGAGAGTTATTGTGCCTCGAGGTGGTGAACTCACAGTTGAGTTTAGTCGAAACGAGCCGGTTGAAGATGTTTTGGCACATGTGCTGAGTGAGTCTGAGCGTGTAACACCTTCAACGACTTTTCGCACTGAAAAGACAAACGGAATAATTCACGTAATTCCCGAGTCGATAAAAGGCCCGACAGGTGGGACGACTCCGGTTCGTTCAATTCTGGAAACGCCTGTTCAAATAGCTGTTCAAGAGCGAACCGGTATCCAGATGTTGGAAGCTTGGGCAGACGCGGTAAGCGCCAATTCAAAGCGGAAAATTGTCATCGGCGCCGCGCCGCTCCAGATGTTTTCAACTTATAAGGAGAAACAGGGGCTTAGTTTTCCAAACGCTCGAGATGCATTGACTGAAATTCTTGCGACGGTTGGAAAGGGAAGCAAACTCTCGTGGCAACTGTTCTACGACCCCGGCTTGAAGCTCTATGCAATTAACATCTATCGAGTGATCGCCCCGGCGCCTGCTGCTCAAAATCTGGAGGCAAAGCTGGCCCAGAGAGCCGATTTCGTACCTGCGGCAGGGACTGTCCGGGACCAACTGGTCCAGGTTGCTCAACATTACAAGATACCGATGGGAATCGAGTGGGTGCTTCAGTCTGAGGAGAAGCAAGTCAAGCTTGATGTCAGCGAGGCCCCAACGGTGTTGACTCTGCTGAACCTGATTCTGCAATCGGCTCCGGAGTATTCGCTCACGGTTCGAGAGGGAGTAGTTAACGTGAGTGACAGTCGGTACGCCACGGATTCACGGAATTTTCTGAACATAAGAATAGGTGAGTTCAGTCTCACGAACGCCAACGTGTTTGGCGCTGAGTTCGACTTGCGTCTCAGAATTCACGCAACCTTGCACCCCGAGCGCTACGCAGGCGGGATGAACGGTGGCTATGGCTACGCCTTTCCTGATGACACTGCTCTGTTCGTCAAGAACATTTCCTTTGCCGGTAAGGACCTAACCGTAAGAAACATCCTCGACCGGATAATTTTGGGCAATGGAAGCACGTTGTGGGTTGTGACCATAGCTCCTTCGCGGATGATGAAGAAGGAGGACCGCTTCTTCGCCCAGTTCGATTCCGATCAAGAGACCGATTTCGCGTGGAAGATCTTGCCGTTCAACAAATCAACGCAGGGGTGAGGTCCTCCTAACAACTCGCTAGCGACTCCTCTTATTGATCGATGTGTGATGCGGGCCAGAGTAGACTTTTGAGCGACACTAGACGTGCTCCTATCGCATTATTTGACAGCACCGGTCGCTAACAGAGGCTATGCCGTATGCTCCGGTTGAAGTCGCATCTTTTACAACTCTACCGTTAATCGAAATTGAGGCAACTATTGCGCTATTGTTGCCCTTATTCTGAGCAGATAGGTACAGGAACTCTCCATAACGGCCATCGAATGACATCGTCCACGGCAGTTTTACGTCATGCTGCTCTGTGCCACCTGTAGCATTGGAATAAGTCAGTGAAGCGCGTCCGGTTCCATCAACTCGATATGTGACTTTGTAGTTCGTGCCATCTCCGTATCTT
>DATNJO010000611.1:0-4523 GCA_035603895.1 Pyrinomonadaceae bacterium | reverse complement strand
ACTTATTCTTTGGCTTGCCGTCATCTTTCTTAGCTTCGGTCTGTTGGCGCCTTCAAACAAGACGGTAATTGTCACCATGCTGATCGTGGCGCTTTCAGTCTCGAGCGCCATCTTCCTGATCCTCGAACTGGACCAACCCTTTCAGGGACTGATTACAATCTCGAGTGAGCCGATACGAAATGTGCTGAATAATCTGGGGCGTTAACAGGACCGAGCACCGTAATGTCGACCGTAATAACTGACAGTTACAATTCTGTCTGCGTCTTGCTACGAGGGAATTTACCACTACACTAGAAGTACAAGTTCAGTTGAATTCCGATCGCGTTCAATTGTCGGTTGGGACTCGTTTCGGTTCGGTTCTGGTGCTCAAAGTACATTTCGATCTCAGAGCGCTTTCGGATCGGAAATACACAGCCTGCGGTTAGAGCGGTGCGGCTCCATTTATGGTAGGTACCGTCATAGTAGAATTCAGCGCGAGTATACGGGGTAATCTCATAGGTCCGTATCGCAACGTTCCTCTCAATCCCCAGCCGGTGGCGAAAACGCCAGGAGAAGTCGCTGTTAATGAAGCGAAGTTCCACGCGGTTTCTGGCCGTCGCAACCACTCCGGCTTTCAACGGAAGGCGGGGAATCGCGTCAAACGCAATCCGACTCTCGGCCGGGCCTTGCCGCGAAGGGATGTAATGAAAACCAGCTCTCAGGAGCAGCAGTTTAGACCTGGATTCGTCACGGTGATCTCCCTGGTTTTTTTTCAGCGAGATGAGAGGCTTAACGTGGAAGTCAATACTCGCGCCAAAATCGGCGTCCGTTTTATCGCCATTTTCTTTTGTTCCGGCTGCTGAAAAATAGAGCCGCACTTTCTGGTTAATGTTCACGTAGACATCGAGCTCGGGCCACAGTTGTTTAGTCTGCCCAAGCGCGGGCGCCGAGAATAACGTGACAAGGATCACGGTAGCCAGGATCCAGGCGCTCTTCATACTCACTGTCATCGTCAGTCACGGAGTTGGGCAGTCCTGGTAGTGCGTCAGTTTGAACTTACGCCGAAGCCGTTCGCTGATTACGCCGAGGCCGTTCGCTGATTACGTCGAAGGCGTTCGCTAATTTCAGCCCAAGGTTGGAGCGCAGCGACAACCTTGGGATAGATCACAAAAAATAGTCATTGAACCCTGAAAGGGTTCGCTAACCCTTTCAGGGTTGGTCGCGATTTGAATTTGTTTCCCCCAGGGTTCTCGCGAATGCTCGAACCCTGGGCTGAAATTGGCGAACGCCTTCGGCGTAATTCAAACTGACGGCCCTTTTCAGTACCCGGACTTGGTAGCGACAAGCCACGCAAACTATATGTGGCATGTCGCGAAGACATAACTGTCAGTGTTGACAGTAGGTCTGCTCACTCGCAGTCATAAGCATCGCGGCGTTTATCATCAGGAGGAGGCTGGTCCAGTTAAAGAGGAAGCAACTGGAGCGCGAAGGTTTTTCCAGGCGACTCATCGAATCACAGGAGGCCGAGCGCAAACGTCTGGCGGGTGAATTGCACGACAGTTTGGCTCAAATCCTGATGATCGTAAAAAATTGGGCGCTCATCGGTTTGAACTCAATCGCCGAAGACAACCCCGCTCGCGAACATCTGACCGAAATCTCCGAGAATGCATCGCTGGCTATTGAGGAAGTCCGCGAAATATCGCGCAACCTGCGGCCGCATCAACTCGAACGACTTGGATTGACGAGTGCGATCGAGCAGATGGTGCGACACATCCGTAGTTCTACGGATATTGAATTCATCACCGAAACAGATAATATCGACGGGCTGCTATCCAGGGCGTCTGAAATCAATCTGTACCGCGTGCTGCAAGAATGCTTCAACAACATCCTCAAACACAGCGCCGCAACTACGGCCTGGTTGTCGATCAAACGAACGGCAAGCGGAGCGCAGATAACCTGTAGAGACAACGGAAAGGGATTCAACCCCGAAACAACTTCGCTGAGCAGCGGCATGGGGTTGATCGGTATTTCGGAACGTGTGCGCATGTTGGGCGGCAGATACACGATGGAATCTGCCACGGGAAAAGGCGCGACGATCCACATCACAATTTTGCGACAGCTCACGGAGCATGAAGAAACAGATTAACGTTCTGATCGCCGACGATCATCCTCTCTTTCGCAACGGGCTTCGCTTAATGATCGAAGCAGACGCACTGCTCAAAGTCGCAGGCGAAGCCACAGATAACACAGATCAGCATGGATCAGAATAAGAAATTGCTGATCAGTTTTGTGCTTCTTGTGCCTCTTTGTGGCGCAAAAATAGGTAGTACTACCCATATGAAAATGGGTAGTAGCTCCCATGTCCCGCCTGCGTGTTCCGCGCATAATCCCAACCGCTCTCAAGCCGGCCTGGGGAGTTAGTTCAACATCCATTCTAATGCTTCTCAAGAAAGGAAAACTCATATATGCACCGGAAGACGTTATTTCACCACTCGCTAGTGGGAGTCGCGGTCGTGGCATTGCTCGGACTGAGCCTGACTCCAGTCGCACCTGCGCTCAAACAAAGTAACGAGAAGCGCACGCCTGTTTACATCATCCACAACGTCTCCGACGCGGAAACGCGATCGGCCATCGCCGCAACTGGAGCGCTGATCATCGAAGCTGGCAAAGACTATGTACTCGTGGAAGCTACGCCGAAAGAGAAGAGGGCGATCGAAGCTCTCGGTCTGTTTCCTTCGGAACCGGTTGGACCAGACGTGTCGACACTCGCGTTTCCCGCCGCCGACCAGGGCTATCACGACTACGCGGAAACGGTCGCCGATATTCAACTGGCAGCCAGCAACCACCCGGACATTGTCGCGCTCGTCAACATTGGCACTTCTTACGAAGGCCGCACAATCTGGGCCGGCAAGATCTCGGACAACGTCAGCGTGGACGAGGCAGAGCCTGAAGTGCTGTTCACTCATCATCAACACGCGCGCGAACACCTGACTGTTGAGATGGCGCTTTACACGTTGCATATATTGACCGATGAGTATGGCATCGATCAGCAGATCACTGATCTGGTCAACTCACGTGAAATCTGGATCGTCTTTGATATGAATCCGGATGGTGGCGAATATGACATTGCCACCGGCACGTACCGGTCGTGGCGCAAGAACCGGCAACCAAACCCTGGCTCATCATCCATCGGCACCGATCTGAATCGGAACTGGGGCTACAAGTGGGCATGCTGCGGCGGCAGCAGTGGAACGATCAGCAGCGAAACCTACCACGGCGCGGGGCCGTTCTCGACGACCGAAGATGACGTGGTCCGAGATTTTGTAAACAGCCGGGTCATCAACGGCAAGCAACAGATCACGGCCGCGCTGGATTTCCACGCCTATGGCGAACTCGTCCTCTGGCCGGCGGGATACACATTTGCCGACGTGCCGGCGGATATGACCCAGGACGATCACGACGTGATGGAAACTATGGGCCAGGCAATGGCCGCGACCAACGGCTACACGCCTCAGCAGGCCAGCGAGCTCTATATCACCGATGGGACGAGCCTCGACTGGCTCTACGGAATTCACGGCATCATTAACTTCGCCTTCGAGATGTATCCAGTCACTTCGGGTCAGGGAGGCTTCTATCCGGGAGACGAAATCATCCCGGCCCAGACCTCGCGCAACCGCGCCGCGATTCTCTACCTGCTCGACAAGGCTGACTGCCCTTATAAAGTTATTGGCAAGGAAGGCCAGTATTGCAGCGGCGCGCCGGCCACCAACACCGGTATGAAGAGTCCCATCGCTCATGCTGCTGAAACAAATTCGTCCGGCGACAACAACGGTTATGAAGTCAACGCAGCCAACGCGCTGACAAATGACAGTCTCTTTGCTGTCGATAATAACTCCGGCTCAGGCACCAATACCTCCTGTACTCACGCGCAGAAAGATAAACACCGCTTTTATAACTTCGGCTTCGTGATTCCAGGCACAGCGCTGATTCAAGGTATTGAAGTGCGGCTGGACGCCAAAGCCGATAGCACCAGCAGTGCGCCGAAGATATGCGTGCAGTTGTCGTGGGACGGCGGCGTGTCGTGGACCACGACCAAATCCACAACGACGCTGACCACAAGCAATGCGACGTACATCGTTGGTGGTCCGGCCGACAACTGGGGAATCGCGTGGACGCTCTCGATGCTAAGCGATGCGAACTTTCGAGTACGCGTCATCGATGTGTCGAGCAGCACCTCGCGCGACTTTTCGCTCGATTGGGTGGCAGTGCGGGTAACGTATGCACCCTGATGTTTGCATGATCCCCGTTGCAAGTCTGAAAGGAGAACTACCATGTTTCCACGCGTAAATACTTTGCTGGCAGTTGCCTTCGCGATATTGCTGTCAACTTCCTCGGTGACTGCTCAGCGAGCCCATGCTCCGAAGGTAATCATCGATACTGATTTCAACACTATGTTTGATGACGGGCAGACAGCGGTAATGGCAGCGCAGCTCCATTCTCAGGGTGTCATCAACTTGCTCGGGTTCACCATTGCGTCAGGAAAT
>DATNJO010000610.1:0-2542 GCA_035603895.1 Pyrinomonadaceae bacterium | reverse complement strand
ACCTCTGAGTTGGGTGAGTCGCGATCATCGCAAGACGTTGACGGTTGATGGACAAATCGGTTTCGTAACGGGATTGTGCGTGGGCCGAATGTGGGTCGGCGAGCCGGAAAAGAACATCGAGCCGTGGCGCGATACGGGTATCGAAGTGCGTGGACCAGCAGTCGCCGACATCGAACAGGCGTTCGCACACGTTTGGGATGTGACAGGCGACGATCTCCCACCGGATGAAATCGTGAAACGCGAAACGCTGGACGAAGCAGGCGAGATAGCCCTTCGCGTCGTGGCGACTGAACCAGTGAGCGGCGGAATGTTCCGTATGGACCAACTCGTCGCTACGCTGGCAAGGAACCGGCTATGGTTAACCGATGCTTACTACGCCGGCACGAATCTTTACGTGCAGGCTTTGCGTGCAGCCGCACACGACGGCGTTGACGTTCGTCTACTCGTGCCGAGCGCTACTGACATTCCGTTAATAAGACCGCTGTCGCGCGCAGGCTATCGCCCTTTGCTGGAAGCCGGTGTGCGTGTCTTCGAATGGAACGGAACAATGCTGCACGCGAAAACAGCGGTTGCTGATTGCCAGTGGGCGCGCGTCGGTTCCACCAATCTCAACGTTGCTAGTTGGTTTGGCAATCTCGAACTCGACGTGGTGATTGAAGACGCGCCGTTTGCGACCAGCATGGAGGAGATGTATCTGCAGGATCTCGAGAATGCGACCGAGATAGTTTTGGACTCGCGTAATAAACTGCGAGCACCGGAAAAATCTATCGCTTCACCTCCCGCGACGACGAGTGGCGGCGGCAGTGGTGGACGTGCCGCAGCCGGAGCAATCAGACTTGGCAATGCTGTTGGCGCAGCGTTTACAAATCGTCGCGTGCTCGAACCGGTTGAGGCGCGGCTTATGCTGATGACGGGTCTGCTGTTGTTTGGTCTGGCCGCGATCGCGTGGTTCTTTCCGAGCGTAGTCATCTACCCGTTGGTCGTCGCACTGATCTGGATCTCGCTGGCGCTTCTTTACCGGGCTTACCGACTCAAAGTCGGACGTGAAAATCCATCGCTTCCACCGCCCTTCAACGAACCAGAGTGAAGTCGGCGACTATCGGCAGGTGATCGGATGCGGCCAGCGCCAGACCGCTGCGATGAACGAAGATGCGTTCCAGTTTGAGAGACGAATTGTAGTAGACGTGGTCCAGGTGCAGGATCGGGAACACGCCGGGGTAAGTGCGCGCTCGACCCAAGCGTTGTTCGGGTTCGGCGCTGTTTAAGTGAAGACTCAGAAGACGAGTAGTCAGACCACGTGTCCACTCGTTGAAATCGCCAAGAATGACTCGTGGAGAAGCGGGATTCACATCGCCTGCGATGACTTCCAAAAGCCTGTGGCCCTGGTAGCGGCGTTCAAAAAAACCCGTGCCGAGATGGACGTTGAACGTTTGCAGCGTCGTTTGTGCGTCAACCGCGACCGCGACTTCCAAACAGCCACGTGGCTCGTACCGGCGCCAGCTAAGATCGTGATTGTGATTGGCAACGATCGGAAGTCGACTGAGAACCGCATTTCCGTAAGCCGCCCCGCGGATTCTGCGATTCTCACCGATGCGAAAATCCACGCCTAAGTCTTCAGCAATCGCGCGAACCTGATTGCGTTCGCGAGTAGCCTCATCCATTCCTACAACTTCCTGAAGTGCGACGACATCGGCGTCGATCTCCTTCAATACCGCCGTAATGCGCTTAGGCCGTACCCGGCGATCAAGGCCACGACATTTATGTATGTTGTAGGTTGCAACGCGAAAGTTCACTTAGGCTTCTTTCGATCGCGGAACGGGTAGAAGGTCCGGGTCTCGTCCTTGCTGCGCATGTAGGGCGGTTCGCAAATTCCTACAATCAAGTCTTCATTGCGCCAGACTGCCAATGAGGCCCAGAGCCCGCCCCTTACGTAGAGATCGACCCGTCCATAACCCTTGACCCTTTCACCTACGGCCGTGACCACCGTTTCGCTCGGACGTTTCCATGCAAAAGTCGTCAAGTAAGCTTTGACGTTGTGGAGCCGCCGGCGATTGAGCTCCGGGTTTCGTTCGCCGTCGCCGAGGTGTGCAACGGCGATGATGATGGTGTCGTCACCCGCGAGATGATGCATATTATCAAGCAGGTGAACGTTCAGCTCGCAGTGTTGCGGCTTGAGATTTGGTAGTAACCAGGGCTTATCCTGATCCTGCGTTGCAACCGTAACCGAACTACAAACAAGAACGGAAAACAACAGCACCAACCTCATGGTCGGGGTAGTGCCATGATTCGGAGCGCGGGCGGCTCGCCCGCAGCGTGCATCCGCGCACGGCATGGCTGCGATTGCGGGCAAGCCGCCCGCGCTCCGAATTCTAATCGTTGAGCCTCGTTTACTTTTCAGAACCTTAACCTCCTGAGCGAGCTACTGCGAAAACGCCTGAAGCCAGCCTGATTCGCGGTGGTGCTCTTCTTCGTGACGGCGCAGTCTGGCAGTCATCACACTCGCCCTGCCAAGATAACCGACGATCTGCTGCGGATTGTCGCG
>DATNJO010000609.1:0-2059 GCA_035603895.1 Pyrinomonadaceae bacterium | reverse complement strand
CTCCTGACCGATCGCACCGCGCCGGCGCTCACGAACTCTACGCCACGCATCACCAATTCCAAACCACGCAGAACTCCCAACCGCCTGCGCATCTGACTTTACATTTCTTTACAGTTCTCCTGTTCTTAACAGCACGCCTTTCGTGATATCGTTCGCAAAAATTTAATACCCCTACAGCGGAAGGAGCTCTACGCATGCGAATGCGATCCCGGTCTCTCGCTCTCTCTACCTTTGTTCTTTCGTTAGTCATCTCTGTATTTGTGCTGGCGCCTCGGGCGTGGGCGCAGGATCCACCAACGCCGCCCGCAGGCGGAGGCGGCCAGGAACGCCCGGGCCGTCCCGATCAATCGAGTGAACCCAAACCCTACGACCGAGTTATCACGAAAGAAGCAAAGTCAGACGAGGGCGTGTTCACAGTCCACACGATCAAGGACAAGGTCTACTACGAAATCCCCAAGAGCGAACTCAACAAAGAGTTTCTCTGGGTGAGCCAGATTGCCAGAACCACACTCGGCGTCGGCTATGGCGGACAAGCCGCCGGCAATCGCGTGGTCAAGTGGGAACGCAAAGGCAATCGCATTCTGTTGCGCAACATCGCTTATGACGTCGTCGCAGATCCGAAACTGCCCGTCGCGCGTGCCGTGCAGGCTGCAAACAACGACACGATCATCATGTCGTTCAACGTCGAGGCCATCGGCAAGGACGACTCCGCGGTGATCGACGCGACGCGTCTGTTCACCACGGAAGTGACCGAGTTCAGCGCCCGCACGCGTTTACGCGCCCGTGGTTTTGACGCGACCCGCTCGTTCATCGAGAAAACAAAATCGTTTCCGACCAACATCGAAGTCGAAGTTTCGCAAACCTACACTTCGCCTCCGGACATGAATCCGGGCGGTGGCGGTGGTGGACCACAACCCCAACCAAATCCCTTCGCAGCGGGAATGCGTGCCGGCACAAACGCCACGGTTGTCATGCACTACAGCATGGTGAAGCTTCCCGAAAACCCGATGATGCCGCGTTTGTTTGACGAGCGCGTGGGCTACTTCTCGATTCGCAGGTACGACTACGGCATCGACGAGCATCGTGCACCGCAACGCGCCTACATCACGCGCTGGCGGCTGGATAAGAAAGATCCAAACGCCGCGCTTTCCGAGCCCGTGAAGCCGATCGTTTACTACGTCGATCCGGCGACACCGGCGAAGTGGGTACCGTTCATCAAGAAGGGAATTGAAGACTGGCAGCCCGCGTTTGAAGCAGCCGGTTTCAAGAACGCGATCATCGCGAAGGAAGCTCCTTCCAAATCAGAAGATCCTGATTGGGATCCGGAAGACGCGCGTTATTCAGTGATTCGTTACTTGCCGTCGACGATCGAGAATGCTTCGGGACCGCACGTACACGATCCGCGCACCGGCGAGATTCTCGAGTCAGACATTCAGTATTACCACAACGTGATGAACCTCGCGCGTAACTGGTACTTCGTGCAGGTTGGTCCACTCGATCCGCGCGCCAGGAAATTACCGTTGCCCGACGATCTCATGGGCGAACTCGTCCGCTACGTCATCGCACACGAAGTCGGACACACGCTCGGTTTTCAACACAACATGAAGGCGAGTGCGACCTATCCTGCGGATAAGATTCGCAACGCGGAGTGGCTCAAGACGATGGGGCATACGCCGACGTTAATGGACTATTCCCGTTTCAACTACGTCGCTCAACCGGAAGACAACGTCCCCGTGGACGCACTGATTCCGAAGATTGGACCATACGACAAGTGGGCGACAATGTGGGGCTACAAACCGATCCCGGGCGCCAACACTCCACAAGATGAAAAGAACACGCTGGACGAGTGGGCTCGCGAACAGGACGCGAAAGCGTATTTGCGCTTTTCAACCGCGGACGCGCGTGGTTCTGATCCTGGTGAAAACACGGAAGCAGTCGGCGATGCCGATGCGATCGCGTCTACGACCATGGGAATCAAGAACCTGAAGCGCGTGGCAGACATGCTGCTGCCGGCTACTTCGCACAACGGCGATCCTTACGACGACCTCGACGAGATTTA
>DATNJO010000608.1:0-8521 GCA_035603895.1 Pyrinomonadaceae bacterium | reverse complement strand
ATTTCCTGATCGGCACGACACCCGCGGCGTGATAACCGATGTGTCCGTCGACGTCCGCGTAGACGATGTTTTGCGTTGGCGCAGTGAACGATTCGAGCGCGGTGTTGAATTCTTTCCAGTTACGCGCGCGATTCATTGCGTATTGGAGATCCGGCCGGTTCAGCTTCGGATCGAGCGCGGTCCAGCGCAGCGCGTAGCGTTGGCCGTCGGCTTCGAAAATGATAGGACCATGACGCGTCACTGTGACTTCATGCGTCACCGTGTCGGACTCAGAAGAAGTAAATCCCTTCCGGACTTTGATCTGTTCCTGGCGTACGACCGCGTCCTGCCAGCCTTGCGGCGTTTGATAACGTTTCGGGTTCGCCGGATCAAACTTTTCGATATAGAGGTCCTGGACGTCAGGTCCGACGTTGGTAAAGCCCCACGCGATGCGATCGTTGTGACCGATGATTACTCCGGGAACGCCCGCCGCGGTGATACCAGCGACGCGAACACCGGGACCGCTCAGGTGCACCATGTGCCAGATCGAAGGCGCCGTCGGCCGCAGATGCGGATCGTTAGCGAGCAACGGTTTGCCCGTCACGGTGTGGCTTCCACTGATCACCCAATTGTTACTCGCGGCCAAACCGTCAGCGTAGAGACCGATACGATCCAGCGCCGCCGCGGCGATGGATTGATTGTGGGCGAGTGCCGCTAATGCTTCACGCGACAATGGAGTTTGGCGTTGCGCTGTTTTTGACGAAGCAGGTCTTGCTTTTGTGTCTCTGCCGACGACGAGCACGTCGATTGGCGAAGTCGACGTCAACAAAGCATTGCGTTTCTCCGCCGGCAACGAAGACAGTGCCTGGCGCATTACGTCGAGCCGCCACGTGTCTGAAAGCGCCTCGAAAAAGATCTTGGCGATGATGAACGAATCCGCCGGAGTCCAGGGGCGAAAGCTGTATTGGAGTATCTGAAATTCGGGCGGCAACGACTTCGCATCGAGCGATGCAGCATAAGCATTAACGCCGCGCGCGTAAGCTTCGAGTATGGCTAAAGATTTCGGCGACGCCTGGGCCACTTCCGCTTCGGCGGCCTGCGCAAAGCCGTAGGTGCGATGCAGTTTGTCCTGGTCCAACGCGACGTTGTTTGGTCCAGCGCCTAAGACTTCGGCGAGTTCACCGCGCGCGGTCCGCCGAAATAGATCCATCTGCCACAAGCGATCGGCCGCCGTCGCATAGCCTTGCGCGAAGTAGAGATCCTCGTCGTTTTTGGCGTCGATGTAAGGAATGCCACGCTCGTCGCGCGTGATCGTCGCCGGATCCTTCAAACCTTTAAGTTTCAGGTTTGGCGGCGATTGGTTTTGCGCGGTAATAGGAGCGAGGAGAAAAGCGAAAACGAAAAGGAAGATAAAGTGTCGTCGCATGAGTGCGGATACTAGCACATCGCGACGCCGTGCTTAACCCGGTTATCTTATGATTACTGGTAATTCGATCCGTGAAAGTCCGTGGCTGTTTCTCCGCATGGAAATCGTTGGTGTGCCGTCCGCGGGAATGCGCATAAACGTGTCCTTGTCGTGACCGGCAATCGCGATGCGCAAGCGGTGACCTTTCTTAACCAGCACCGAAATCGGTTGCAGGTGAAATCTCAACTCCGCCACTTCACCGGGCTTCAACGGCATTGCATCTTTCTTGAGAAATGAATGATACGGCACCGGCAGTTTCGTCGGATTCGGCTCGTTCGAAACACGTCGATGAAGCGCGCGCAGTTCACCTTCGGTGAGATAGGTGACTTTGCCGTTCTCGTCGAGTTCTTCAAGATAGACGAAGAACGCTCCGTCGGTGTGCATCGAGGTAATAAAAAGACTCACGACCGGATGGCCAGTGATCTCGATGTCGGTTTCGAGTGGCGCGCTCGTATAAGTTAAGAGCTTCTTGTCTTCTTCGGCACGATCGGGGTAGACAACTTCGCCGCCAACTTGAGTGTGCCAACGATTCTTCGCGCCCGTCGTCGCGTCGAAATTGATCGTGTAGCGATCTTCAGCCGCGTTTGAGGTTGGTTTGTTGCCGGTTAATGAATTGTTCTCGTTGAAATACCACGTGCTTGTGGTCGTACCGGTGATGGGCCACTTGTCAGTGACCTTCCAACGTCCTTCGCCGGCCGTGAAATAAAACAGCAGCTTTTTGTTGTCCAAACCGGTGTCGACGCCTTTTAAGTAGTGATCGAAGAAGCGCAGGTACTCAAAATTCTGCATCACTCGTTGAGCCGCGTCGGTCTGGTACGGGCTCGCGTTCTGTGAAGCGCCGTGGTTCCACGGGCCAATCACGGCGCGCTGGTAGTTCTTCAACGTCAGAAACGTTTTGATGATGGCGTCAGGCGTGCTCGCGTCGAACCAGCCGCCCCAATTGTTTATGGCGACGTTCGATTTTTCGATCGCTGCGCTGTAAGTGTGCAGACTGAGTTCATCGAGTGTCGCTCCGAACGTGCGGTCGTCGCGGAAAGTGGTTTGTAGCGCGGCCGCGTAGACGTCGATGTTTTCGGCGCGCTGTTTGGTCGCTTGCTGGTAGAGTTTTTGATCTGTGTCTTCGTCAACCAATCTGACGCCCGGATTGGTGTCGAGTTGGCGATTGCCTTCGTTCCACGTTTTTACCATCCAGTCCGTTAGTATCCCGCCGGGGTACGGAGTTTCAGCGTAAAGATCAAACTCATAGTGGCGCGGAATGACGGCCTTAACTGCGGGGTTCATCGTTGATGCAAGCCAAAGCGCGGTGTTGCCGGTGTAGGAGTTGCCGATCGCGCCGACCTTTCCGTTGGACCACGGCTGCGACACGATCCAATTGACGACTTCGCTGTAGTCCTTCGCTTCGTCCTGAGTGAACGGTGCTTTCCAAACTCCAAAAGAAGCACCGGTGCCGCGTGCGTCGACAAAGACAGTCGCATAACCGTGCGAAGGAAAAAACGCGTTCGGTTGACTGTCTTGTCGCGCGCGCCAGTAACGCGTCATGGTCATGATTGCGGGAATCTTTTTGTCGGCTGGAAGATCCTGTGGCAGCACTAACTGCACGGCGATCTTCACTCCGTCGCGCATGGTCAGATAGAAAGAGCGTTGGACGACGGCTTTGAATTGAGGTTCGACGTAGCCTTTGTACCGCTGCGGATCGCGGCCGGCGGGCAGGGTCGAAAGCAGCAGGTTGACCGGATCGTTCGCGGTTTGCGCCGGTACAGCGGCGCACAAGAGTAAGACCAACGTTATTAGAAAACTGGTTCGTCTCGCCATATCGACCTCAGAAGTTAGACAGGATACGGGACTGACAGGATTTCAAATAGTAAACACCGCTGCGGTCGCTTTGTAACCACGCTCGGGTTGACCGCGAGCGACAACAAATTGACGCGCTGTGCCACGCGGATGTTAACTGAGAACGGATGACGCTGACGTTCACAATTCAAGCAAAGGCCGCTGAGAAAATCCTGAAGGCCGCTGTTGCGCGAGGTGTGAAAGCCGAGAGCCTCTGCGAGGCCGTGAACTTCGATCCATCTGTTTTAGAAGACCCCGACAGTCGCATGCCGTTTGCCCAGCTCGTGGCTCTTTATGAAAAGGCTGCCGAACTGACGGGCGACGAAAATTTCGGGCTGCACATCGGCGAGAGCGTCGCTCTTTCGGCGTTTGACGTAGTCGGCTATTGCGCGCTCAACAGTTCAACTCTCGGGGCAGCATTCGCTCGTGTTGCTCGTTATCATTCGATCTGGACCGATGGCGCTCTGTTCACACTTGAAACAGCAGACGATACCAGCGCGATAGTTTATCGCTACTCCGATCCCTCAATTCTCGAACATCGCCAGGACAGCGAAATGACACTGGCCACGGTCACGACACTTTGCCGCAACATCGCTACGCCTGATTTCACGCCGGCGGCCGTTGAATTTCAACACGCCGCACCCGCCAATCTCACAGAGCACGAGCGGCTGTTTAATTGTCCGGTGAAATTCGGCGCCACAACGAACCGGCTTTCGTTTCCGTCCGCTTTCTTATCACTGCCGATCGCGAAAGCCGACGCGAGTCTTTGCGCTTTGCTCGATCGGCACGCCGAAGAGTTGCTGACAAAGTATCCGCCGCGAGATTCGTTGATCGATCGAGTGCGAACCGTCATCGCGGATGAATTTCGTGGCGGCGAGCCTTCGGTCGAACGCATTGCCGATCAACTCGGCCTCACGGCCCGAACGCTGCAACGCAAACTGCAAGAACTCGGCACGTCTTACAACGATGTTCTGGACCAGATGCGTCGCCAACTCGCCATGCGTTACTTGCGCGAACCGCAGATGGCCATCTGCGAAGTCGCCTACCTGCTGGGCTTTTCCGAATCGAGTTCCTTTCACCGCGCCTTCAAACGCTGGACCGGCGTCACGCCGAAAGAGTTCCGAAGTAATTGACGCTAACTGAGCCGCCGATTAGAATCCCAGCGCATGAACCGGGTGCCCCGATTACTTTCAATTGCGCTGTTGCTCTGTTTCGCCACGATCGGTCAGGTCGCGCGGGCGCAGCAGCGGCCGCTGCTCACGGAAGATGTGGATATTATTCCGCCGGGCACGATCAGGATTGAGGCGGGCATCGACTTCATGCAGGGCGCGAAATACACCGTCTCGGGTATTCGCGGCGATCTGACGCGCGTGGGCGTTATCGGCATCAACTTCGGCATGGGACCGAATGTTGAATTTCAAATAGAAGGCGTCGCGCAGAATTATCTCAGCATCAACTCGCGCGGGCCGTCAGCAATTCCCCTTAACCTCGCGCCTGGCGCCAACTCCACCAACGACACCGGCGATTTCACGATCTCCGCAAAGTTCAAACTGCGCAACGAAACGCGTCGTGGTCCATCACTAGGTTTTCGTTTCGGAGTCCAACTGCCAAACTCGAGCCAGGGAACCGGCATCGGGCTTAACCAAACCAATGCCTACGGCCAAATCCTCGTCGGCAAGAAGTTTGGTCAAGACGGGCGCTTCAATACGTTTGGCAATCTCGGCATCGCGATTCTGACCGCGCCGACAGAACTGTTTTCGCAAAACGACGTCTTCACTTATGGCGCTGCGGGAATCTTTCGTCTCAACAAAATGTTCAGTGTCGCCGGTGAAGTCAACGGCCGCGCGAACACGCGTCCGGGCAATGGTCCATTGGGCACTGAATCGCAAGGAGAGGCGCGTTTGGGAATGCAGGTCAGAGCTTCGGGTCTGCGTTTCGATTTCGCGGGCATCAAGGGCCTCACGAGTTTCAGTCCAAATTCCGGGTTCACCGTCGGCGTGACCTATGACACACCCTCAGTTTTCGCCCCTGTAAAATAGTTCGCTCCACGACAAACACTTCTGAATGGCTGACTGGTTACTTTCGATTGCGCGTTGGTTGGAAGTAAACGTCATCGGACTGCCGATCTACCTCGCCGCACCGGCGATGATCATCATCGGCGCACTCGACTCGTCGCTCTTATCGCTGCCGGAGATAAACGACTATCTCGTCGTCGGTCGTTGTTTTAGACACCCAAGCGCGGTTTATTACTTTCCACTTTTTGCGGCCACCGGTTCGGTGATTGGTTGCAACCTGCTCTACACGATCGTGCGACGCGGCGGGCAAGCCGTGCTGCGCAAAAGATTCCCTCTGGCAAGCATCAAGCGAGTCGAACGTGCTTACGAGCGGTTCGGGTTTTTCGCGATTGCTATTCCCGCGGTCCTGCCACCGCCGCTGCCGTTCAAGATCTTTGTCGCTACAGCGGGAGCACTCGAGTATCCGCGTTGGAAGTTCCTGTTGACGGTCATGATCGCGCGTTCGTTCCGCTATTACGTGGAGGGAATTCTCGCGGTGTTTTACGGCCGGAGAGTGCTGATCTTTTTGCGAGACAATGGACTCGTGATCGTCAGCATCGTGGCGACGCTGGCGCTGATCGCCCTGGGCGTTTACATTCTTATCAAGCGGCGCAGAGGACCGGCCGCCGCTACGCCTGATACTGAAGGAACTACTGATTGAAATCATTCATACACCCCGTTACTAAGTTTCTCGGCCGCGTTTCGGAATATCTCGTCGGGTTTGGCGCGTTTGGCCTCTTTGCGGTCGCACTACTCGATTCGACATTCGTGCCGCTTCCCAGCAGCGCCGACGCGCTGATGATCGTGCTTTCGACTGCGCATCCGAACTGGATGTTGCTCTACGCGTTCATGGCGACGGCCGGTTCGGCTATCGGTTGCTGGATTCTTTATTTGATCTCGCGCCGCGCCGGCGCCCGCGCGTTGAACCGCTTTTCCGAACGAAAACAAGCACGAGTCAAGCATCTGATCGAGCGTTACGACGCGATCGCGGTGCTTGTCGCCACGCTTTTGCCGCCGCCGTTTCCGTTCAAGCTCTTCGTTATCACCGCGGGCGTGTTTCGGTTCAGCCTGTTGCGCTTTATGCTCGCGATCGTTGCGGGGCGCGCGTTTCGCTTTGTACTCGAAGGTTATTTAGCGGTCAGGTACGGTGCGGATGCGAAGCAGATCCTGGCGAAGTACTATCCATGGATTGGCCTCGGACTCGTTGTGGCGATCCTGTTGTTCGTGATTGTGAAGCGGCTAATGAAACGAAATCACGCGGCCGAACGGTCGCTGGAGATCAGTTCGGGAAACTGAAAGTTGCGCGCGGCGGCGAGATCTTTGACGCCGTGAATTTCGTCCAGTTTGTCGAGCAGCAGAAGAAAGATCTCCGCGGTCGCGAGTGCGTCGCTGCCGGCACGATGGCGGCTGGCGATCGGAATCGAAAAGTGACTGGCAATCGTGTCGAGCCGGTGATTGAGTAGTTCGGGTAAAACGCGCCGCGAGAGTTTGACCGTGCAGAGGTGTGGATTCACCATGCGGTGACCCGGATACACGCGCGAGATTTCGTGATTGAGAAAGCTGGTGTCAAACGGCGCGTTGTGAGCGATGAGCACCGAGTCGCTGACGAAGTCCAGCCAGCGCGGCGCAACGTCCGCAAACACGGGCGCGCGTTTCACCATCTCGTTTGAAATGCCCGTGAGCGACGCGACGAAACGCGGAATCGGAATTTCCGGATTGACCAGCGAAAGAAACTTATCGACGATGCGGCCGCCGCGAATTTTGTAAGCTCCGAGTTCGATCAGGCGGTTCGGCGGCGTCTTCGCGCCAGTGGCTTCGACGTCCACGACGACAAAATCGAGATCCTTGAGCAGACGCGAATGACTATCGTCCGCGAGGAGTTCGACGGTGTTGTCGCTGATCTTGAAACGGCGATCGTTTCTGATGAGATCCGCGACGAGCAAGCCGGCGAGTTCGTCGTCGATGTGTGAGAGTTTGAAAACTGCGTCGACGATTTCGGAAGCAGGCGCGCGTCCGCCGGAATCGTTTAAGAGGTCGATTGTGTCTTGAACGAGGGTTGAGTCTGAAACTAAATTTGGATAAGGCGGCATTCGGGCTTGGATTGTAGCACGCCTGCCGAATTTACGAGGTGAGAATTTGGAACCGGAAAAAGTAATCGACGAGTTCAAGCGGACCGGCGCGTTGTTGGAAGGTCACTTTCAACTGACCAGCGGACTGCACAGCACTGTCTATCTTCAGTGTGCGCGCGTGCTTCAGTTTCCTGAGAAGGCGGAAGCGTTTGGACAAGCGATCGCGCAGAAGTTTGCGACGGCGGGAATTCAACTCGTGGCGTCGCCGGCGATTGGTGGGATCGTGATCGGTCATGAAGTGGCGCGTGCGTTGGGTGCGCGATTTATTTGGACCGAGCGAGAAGGCGGCGAGATGACGTTACGGCGCGGTTTTACGGTTTCGCCGGGTGAGAGAACGTTGGTGGTCGAAGACGTGATCACGACCGGCGGTTCGACGCGCGAAACGATCGAAGCTTTGCAGAAAGCGGGCGCGGATGTTGTTGCGGCGGCGTCGATCATCGATCGTTCGGGTGGAAGTGTTGAGGTTGGCGTCCCGCGTGTTGCGTTGGCGACGTTGAAAGTGTTGTCGGTTGAGCCGTCGATTTGCGACGCCTGCAAGATGGGAGAAGCGGCGGTGAAACCCGGTAGCCGCGGACAGAAAGCGTAGACCCCAACTCTGTGTCTCTGTGCCTCTGTGGTTGTTCTTTTGAACCACAGAGACACCGAGACACAGAGAAGAAGTTCAGCCTACCCATGAATTACAAGTTGCTTCTTCAGTATGATGGCACGGATTTTCACGGATGGCAGATTCAGGGCGACTTGAGAACGGTGCAGGGAGAGTTAACGCGCGCGCTTTCGTTAATCGAAGGACGGCAGGTTAATGTTTTCGGCTCGGGCCGGACTGACGCGGGTGTTCATGCTGAGGGACAGGTTGCGAGCGTTGAGGTTCAGCGCGAGATCTCCCCAACGAAGTTACGCAACGCGATCAATGGAAATGTTGGACGAGATGTTCGTGTGCTGGAGGTCGAGGTTGTCAGCAGTGAATTTCACGCACGTTATTCGGCACTCGGAAAAACGTATGTGTATCGCGTAGTGAACGCGCCGGTGATGTCGCCGTTCTGGGCGCGTTACGCACATCATGAGGC
>DATNJO010000607.1:0-7459 GCA_035603895.1 Pyrinomonadaceae bacterium | reverse complement strand
ACGCAGGGCGAACCCGTCGGTCGTGTAGAAGGTGTCGGCTTCACCGCGCGCCGGATGATTGTCCGGGATGTTCAAGGCCGTGAAGTTGTAGAAATCGGTTTCGATCTCGCGGCCGTCCTCGATCACGTAGCCGAGCGCCACGAAGATGTCCTCGATGCGCTCGCGTACGATCGTGATCGGGTGGCGATGACCGTAGGGCGGACGCCGCCCGGGCAACGTCACGTCGATGCTCTCACGCGCAGTTCGTACATCTTGAATGTGGTTTTTAAGATTTAGCTCGACAGCATCGACCATCGCCGCGAGCCTCTCCTCCATGCCCTTCGTCAATTGGCCAAACGCTGGACGATCTTCAGGAGCAACACGACCGATCAACTTTTTCGCGGCGGCTAATGCACTCTTCTTACCAAAATGCCGCGTACGCACCTCGGCCAAGGCACGCTCTTCGGCGATTGCCGTTTCCAAGTCGAGGCCAGCCAGTTCCGACGTTTGGCTAAAGCGGGCAAAGCGCTCGAACTCTTGCTCGAACGCTTTGCGGGCAGCTTCAACCTGCTCAGCAGGTAACTGTTCCGTTTGGCTATTTGTCATTCACGACTTTCAGTAGACAGGATTGAAATAATTTACAAGATGCCATCTTGTTATTTCTGAAATCCTGTCTAGTTCTTCTTAACTGCCACCCACTTGCCTTGTAACTGTCCGGCGTAATCAAACTCACCGGAAAGTTTTCCATCGACGACTGTAGCAACCATCGAGATGTTGCCGTTTGAGCCTTCCAGAACAAACGCGAGCTTGCCGTCTTTCCACGACCCGTCTTTGAGTGCGGCTTCGCCGAGTTGCGAACTGCTGTTGCCGGTTACAGTCTCGCCTTCAACCTTCAGGATCAGCAGAAACGGAAACGGCTGTCCATTCGCATCCGCGACCGCTTCCCACTGACCGTTCAAATTAAACGCCGTGGCAGGGGTAGCTGGCGTGGCCGGGGTTGCTGGAGTCGCCGGAGTTGCGGGGATAACTTTCTTCAGTTCGATCGGCGACTTTTCCGCGCCAACGATCCAATTACCAGTGATCCTGGAACCGTCCGTGTTGCCGTCTAACTTTGCGTCCTTACCGAAAGTGAGCGAAAGCTTTCCGTCACCGTTCACCGCTGCTTCTGTCAGTTCGTATGCTTTCTCTCCGGCCTTGAGTTGTCCTTGAAGTTTGCCATCTTTGTTTTTCAGCTCGAAAGTTACGGGCTGTCCTTTAATGGTTCCTTCGTAATTACCGGCAACGTCAGTCTTCGCCTGCGCAAAAGCCACGGCAGCGCCGAGCAGAAACGTGAGTAGTAGCGTAGTTAATTTCACTGTCTGGTCCTTTCGCAGAAACTAGGCGGCTTTGTTGCGCTGTTCGTTCTCGAGCGCGTTCTTGGCCTGGGCCACGACTTCAGCAAACGATTCCGGCTGATGCACCGCCAGATCGGCCAGCACTTTGCGATCGAGCTCGATGCTCGCCAGTTTCAAACCATGCATCAGTTGCGAATAGTTCAAACCATTCAAACGAGCCGCCGCGCCGATGCGCACGATCCACAAACTCCGGAAATCACGCTTCTTCAACTTCCGTCCGGTGTACGCGAAATTCAACCCGCGCTCGACCGATTCCTTCGCCGATCGATAAAGCTTCGACTTAGTAAGGCGATAACCTTTCGCTAACTTCAGTATCTTCTTGCGTCTTTCGAGACGCTTATTGCCACGTTTTGCTCTGGGCATATTAATACCTCCCGTATAAAAATTTTCGATTTGCGATTGTCGATTTTCGATTGCTTTTCAACTCGGCAATCGTCAATCAAAAATCGTCAATGATATTAATCGCGGCCGTACGGCAACATCGACATCACCCGCTCATGATCGGCCTCGGCAACAAGCACGTCGATATCCAGTTGACGCTTCCGCTTGTTGGTCTTCTTGGTCAATATATGTCGCGCATGCGAATGGCCGCGCTTGATCTTGCCGGTCGCCGTCAGCCGAAAGCGCTTCGCAGCACCTTTGTGTGTTTTCAGTTTAGGCATAATTCGCTTCCTTTATTCGTTGTTCTAATGCACGGGAGGAGGAGGCGTTTCCTTTGGTCCACCCGCTCCGCCCTTGTGTCTCTTCGGTCCCAGGATGATGAACATCTGGTTCCCTTCCATCTTTGGCCGGTTCTCGACTTCGCCGACGTCCGCCATATCCTGCTCGAGTTTTTCAAGGATGCGCGCACCGAGTTCACGGTGCGACATCTCGCGGCCCCGAAACCAGATCGTGGCCTTAACTTTGTCGCCGTCCGCCAACCACGCGCGCGCGCGCTTCATCCGGTACTCGTAATCGTGATCGTCTGTACCAGGGCGAAACTTCACTTCGTGGACGGTGATCGTGACCTGCTTCTTCTTCGCCTCGTTTGCCTTCTTCTTCGCTTCGTACTGGTATTTGCCAAAGTCGATGATCCGGCAAACTGGGGGATCGGCGTTCGGAGCAACTTCGACGAGATCCAAACCTTTATCGCGGGCAGCACGAATGGCATCGCGCACATCCATGACGCCCAGTTGCTCTCCTTCCTCGCCAATCACGCGTACTTCAGGTACGCGAATTCTTTCATTAATTCGAACCGGGGGTAGACGCCGGTTATCAGGACGCTGACCGCGACCGCGAAAGCCTGTAGCTATTGCTGCACCTCCTGGGTTTGACTGTCATTGGTCAACGCGCGAGTCTCAACTAACTTGCGCGCCATCTCTTTGAATTCTTCGATCGACATCACACCGATGTCGCCCTTTGCACGTTCGCGAACTGCCAAAGCCCGCTGCTCCATTTCTCGATCGCCGAGCACGAGCATGAACGGCACTTTCTGTAATTGCGCGTTGCGAATCTTCGCGCCTATTTTTTCGCTTCGCAAGTTCGTTTCGACTCGGAAGCCGGAAGAGCGAAGATCGCGCGCCACTTCTTCGGCGTAGTCGTTGATCCGGTCCGTGATCGGCAAAACCGCGACCTGGACCGGAGCTAACCAGAACGGAAACGCGCCCCCGTAGTGCTCGATTAACACTCCAAAGAACCGCTCCATCGATCCGAACAGCGCGCGATGAATCATCACCGGCCGGTGCGGTTTGTTGTCTTCGCCGATGTACTCGAGCTGAAAACGCTCGGGTAAATTGAAGTCAAACTGCACGGTCGTCAATTGCCACGTCCGGCCGATCGCATCCTCGACGCGAATGTCGATCTTCGGACCGTAGAACACGGCCTCGCCTTCGATCCGTTGATACGGAATCTGCTTGGCGTTCAAAGCTTCGACCAACGCCGATTCAGCCCACTGCCACTGCTCGTCAGAACCGAGATAGTGCGCGTCAGGATCGTCACCGCGAACCGAGAGCTCGACTTTGAAGTCTTTGAAACCAAAAACCTCATACATGTTGAACGCGAAGTCGATACAACCGAGGATCTCGGCGTGCACGTTGTCCGGCGTGCAGAAAATGTGCGCATCGTCCTGCGTAAAGCCGCGCACTCGCGTCAGACCATGCAACGTGCCTGAAAGTTCGGCGCGATAGACCGTACCGAGTTCCGCGTAACGCAGCGGCAGATCGCGATATGAACGCTGCGCCGACTTATAAATGCCGATGTGAAACGGGCAGTTCATCGGCTTGATGCGAAACTCCTGCTCCTCAAACTCCATCGGCGAAAACATCGAATCGGCGTAGTTGCCTTCGTGTCCGCTCGTAAACCAGAGTTCGCGTTTCGCGATGTGCGGAGTGAACACGAGTCCGTAACCGCGCTTGAGGAGTTCGCCACGCAGGTAGTCTTCCATCTCCTTGCGAATGGCGCCGCCCTTCGGATGCCAGAAGATCAGTCCCTGACCGTAGTCCTCTTGAATTGAGAACAGATCGAGTTCGCGGGCCAAGCGGCGATGATCGCGTTTCTCGGCCTCTTCACGTTGCTTCAGCCACGCGTCGAGTTCTTCCTGCGTGAAGAAAGCCGTGCCGTAGATGCGCTGCATCTGCGGTTGCGAAGCGTCGCCTTTCCAATAAGCACCGGCGAGCGAGAGCAACTTGAACGCACGCAGTTTGTTCGTGTTCGGCACGTGTGGACCGAGACAAAAGTCGATGAACGGCGAGCCGTCGATGTAATAGACGCTCACCACCTCGCCGGCTTTTTCGTCGATCAGTTCACACTTCAACGGCTCCTGACGTTCGTTGAAAACGCGCAACGCGTCCGCCTTCGAAATCTCTTCACGACGGTAGTGCAGGTTTTGACTGGCAATCTGCTTCATTCGTTTTTCGATAACGGGCAGATCGGCTTCGGTTAGCTGCCGCGGCGTGATCACGTCGTAAAAGAAACCGTAACGCGGATCGTCGAGCAGCGCGGGTCCGATGCCGAGCTTCGTGCCGGGAAACAGATCGAGCACAGCGGCGGCCAACAGGTGCGCCGTCGAATGACGCAACACTTCGAGACCATCACGGGTCTGCGGCACGATTGCTTCGATCTGAATAACGCCGTTATCGGCCAGATCGTTAACCTGGGCCGCGAGGTCCACCTCACGACCGCCAACTTTCGCCGCCAGGGCCTGTTTCGCCAGGTCGCGATCGAGCTTTTTGAGAGCTTCGGCAACCGTAGCTGAGTCAGGCACGGGAACAGGCGTGCCGTCTTTCAGTTGTACGTTAATCTCACTCATTTCTAAATCACCTCTCACACCGGGGACCACAACAAAGACCTGTGCATCCAGGGCCGAAGGCGATTCCTACGATTTGCGATTCACTAATTTGCTTACTTCGTTGATCGGATTCGATAGGAGCGCCTTCGCCGGCACCCGCAAAGGCGGGCGGCACTTAAAAAGTAAAGAATCGAGTAGTTGTTCGACTCATGCGAAGGTCTTCTGGAGCTCCTAGCAAAAGTAAGAAAATTACGCATGGGATTCTAGCAAACGCTCTCTTACAGGCGCAACCTGGAATTTGGCCACAGACTTCACGGACAAACACGGACTGACTTTTCAGGAAGGCTTTTCGTCCGTGTCATCCGTGTATAATCCCTGGCTCAAAACCGCCCGATTAGGAGAGCCCAATGCCTACAGCCAGGCCCTTAGCCGTAGTTCTCCCCCTAGTTCTATTGGCACTCTGCCTGTTTACTCAGGTCCCAGCACAGAATGGCAGCCGAACCAAAACGAAGCCCGAACCCATTAGCGAGATGCGCGCGGCGATCGAGCGGTATACGGTCGACCGCGGGAGCCTGACGCGATCGTATCCGGCAGCGATGTCAAAGGCGCGCCGGGACCGGTTCAGGAAGTTTTACGAGGAGTGGCTTGCGTCGCTCAAAGCGCAGGACTTCGACTCAATGAGCGAGGACGGCAAGGTCGATTACGTCCTGTTCAAGAACCATCTCGAATACGAGCTACGTCAGCTAGACATTCAGGGACAGCAACTCTCCGAGATCCAGCCGCTCATTCCTTTCGCCGACACGATCATCAACCTCGAAGAAGCGCGCCGCCGAATGGAGCCAATTAACTCGGCAAAGATCGCAGCGACACTCACAGAATTGAGAAAACAGGTCGACGAAAGCCGTCGTGCGATCGACAGCTTGAAACCGAAAAAGACGGTCGCGAATCGCGCCGTCCTGGCAATGAACGGCCTGCGAAACAATCTGCGGAACTGGTACACGTTCTACAACGGTTACGATCCGCTGTTCACGTGGTGGAACGAGGAACCCTACAAGTCGGTCGATCAGGCGCTCACAAGTTACACGGCGTCGATCACTGACAAGGTTTTGGGACAGGGATCTCAGAAGTCTATTAAAGCTGGAGACACCAGTGACATCATCGGAAACCCGATCGGCCGCGAAGCGCTCATCACCGAACTACGCTCAGAGATGATCCCTTACACACCGGAAGAGATCATCGCCATCGGCGAAAAGGAGATGGCGTGGTGCGAAAACGAGATGAAAAAAGCGTCGCGCGATCTCGGCTACGGCGACGACTGGCACAAAGCACTCGAACACGTCAAAAATCTCTACGTTGATCCCGGCAAACAGCCGGAGATGATCCGCAACCTCGCGCTGGAAGCAATCAAGTTCGTCGAAGACAACAACCTCGTCACCGTTCCCGAACTGGCAAAAGAAAGTTGGCGCATGGAGATGATGACTCCCGAACGCCAACTCGTCAGCCCGTTCTTTCTCGGCGGCGAAACCATCCTGGTCTCGTTCCCCACCAACACGATGGCCCACGAACAGAAGATGATGAGCATGCGCGGCAACAACATCCACTTCGCGCGCGCCACCGTTCATCACGAACTCATTCCCGGTCATCACCTGCAAGGGTTCATGTCCGCGCGCAACAAACCGTATCGCGCCATTTTCAGCACGCCGTTCTGGTCGGAAGGCAACGCACTTTATTGGGAACTGCTGCTGTGGGATTTGAACTTCGCCAAAACACCTGAGAATCGTATCGGGATGCTGTTCTGGCGCATGCACCGCTGCGCGCGGATCATCTTTTCACTCAGCTTCCACCTGGAAAAGATGACGCCGCAGGAGTGTATCGATCTGCTGGTGAATAAAGTGGGTCACGAACGCGACAACGCGACCGCCGAGGTGCGGCGTTCGTTCGACGGCAGCTACGGGCCGCTCTACCAGATCGCGTATCTGATCGGTGGGCTTCAGCAATACGCGATGCACAAGGAACTGGTCGATTCCGGCAAGATGACGAATCGCGCGTTCAACGATGCGTTGCTCAAAGAGAACCGCATCCCGATCGAGATGCTGCGCGCGGCGATCACGAATCAGAAGTTAACGCGCGACTTCGTCACCAACTGGCGGTTTTACGACCACAGATAACACGGATTATTTGCGATAACTGAGTTTGAGCTTAACGAACATCGGCTCAGTTGATTTCGCGCCGGGACGGTAGAAAACAAGCTGTGGCGCAGGTGCATTAGTCGTGAGCGCGCGCGTCCGCGCTTCTTTTTCGTCCCTGGTCCATGCCTGGCCCACGGTCGTCATATCGAGCCGGCCAACGGTCGAACCCCACATCTTTTCCCACTCCGCCACCTGGGCCTCAGTAAGCTTCAGCGCTTTGTCGGTGATCTGCACGCCTTCGAGCGGTTTCGGCGTTACCAGCACACTCACGACTTCCGCAACGTGATCCGGTCTGCTCCGTCTCATCGTAAAGAATGGCGGCGCGTCGTCCTGATCGGGAATCTCAACCAGTCTGCCGATCGCGACTTCGTTGTCGCCGCCTGCGGTACGCGTCGTCGGAAAGATCAGGTACGGTGCGCCGAGCGTGCCGTCCGCATATTGCTCGCGATTGATCACGTAGAGAAAACCGTCGCGCACTGCCTCGACAGCGATGCGCAATCGATCGCCCTGCGCGAGTTTTGTCGTCGCGGAGATACGCTCGGGTAACCATTCCGTCGTCGCCTTATCGTCGTGAACGATCAATCGTTCGCCTGAATCTGTTCGATTAGCCGGGCGGAGACGCCAAATGGTGA